>JAYUJS010000419.1:0-2602 GCA_043765095.1 Ferruginibacter sp. | reverse complement strand
TTCTGGCTCTCCTTTACGAGTAATAGTTTTGTATTTTACTTTATATATAGTGTAGCCAAAAAAGTAATAAAAAAAATCCAATCATAAAAATTGGATTAACATTAAATTATAATTGGAATAAAACATATATTATCAAAAAAATTATAAATGAATTGACTATTATAAGGTACCAACTGTACTTGCAATTTTAAGAAAATTTTTAAAATACAAAAGGAGCAAGATTTTTATCTTGCTCCTTTTTTTAAATTAATAGTTCTATCAAATCCACTTTCAGTTATTTAGCAGTCTTTATTCTTCCTCATCAAAACTCATTGCTTCTTTAGTGGTCATCAATGTTTCATACTCTTCTTTACTGCCTACGATCATATTACTAAATTCACGCAAACCCGTGCCCGCTGGTATTAAATGTCCCGTAATTACGTTTTCTTTTAAACCAAGCATAGGATCCATTTTACCTTGTATAGCTGCAGAAGATAATACTTTTGTAGTTTCTTGGAAAGAAGCCGCAGACATCCAGCTATGTGTTCCTAAAGAAGCCTTAGTAATACCCAATAACAACGGCGAAGATGTTGCAGGTTTTGCATCACGAAATTCAACTAATTTTTTATCCGCTCTTCGTAAAATAGAATTTTCTTCTCTTACATCTCTAAGTGTTAATATTTGACCTGTCCTTAGTTTTGTACTATCGCCATGGTCAACGATAACTTTTTTATCAAAGATATTGTCATTCTCTATATTAAATACTTGCTTATCCTCTGTATCTCCTTCTAAGAATATAGTATCACCTGCATCTTCTATCGTTACTTTTCTCATCATTTGTCTAACGATTACTTCTACGTGTTTGTCGTTTATACGCACACCCTGCAATCTATAAACCTCTTGTATTTCATTTACCACATACTCTTGTACTGCAAACGGTCCTTTAATAGCTAATATATCAGCAGGAGCAGTTTGTCCGTCAGAAAGTTGAGAACCTGCCTTTACAAAGTCACCATCTTGTACAAGTATTTGACGACTTAATGGTACTAAGTATTTACGCACTACACCATCTTTTGCTTCTACAATAATCTCTCTGTTGCCACGCTTAATTGCACCAAAAGTTACAACACCATCTATTTCACAAACTACTGCAGGGTTGCTAGGGTTTCGTGCTTCAAACAATTCAGTTACTCTAGGTAAACCTCCAGTGATATCCTTCAATTTGCTCAACACACGTGGTATTTTTACCAATACTTGACCACTTCTTACTTCATCGCCCTCCTCAATCACAATATGAGATCCCACTGGTAAGTTATAACCTTTTGTTTCTTTACCACTTACAATTATAGAAGGCAATTTTGTTTTATCTTTTGTATCTATAACAACTTTTTCTCTATGCCCAGTTTGTTCATCTGCCTCATCACGGTAAGTAATACCTTCTAATAATGCATCAAACTTTATAGTACCAGCAACCTCTGCTACTATTACATTATTAAATGGATCCCATGTACAAATTGCATCACCTTTTGCTATTTTTTGACCATCCTTTACTTTCAATACTGAACCATAAGGAATATGCATACTATTTAATAAACGCTCAGATTTTACATCTATATTTCTTACTTCACCTGTACGACCAATAACAACTACTTGTTTTTTACCTTCTGCATCCTCAGTTGCCACTGTGCGCAAACCATCGAATTGTAATGTTCCATCAAACTTTGCGTACAAGCTACTCTCTACAGAAGTAGAACCTGCTACACCACCCACGTGGAAGGTACGCAATGTAAGCTGTGTGCCTGGCTCACCAATTGATTGTGCTGCTATAATTCCAACTGCATCGCCACGCTGAGCAATGGTGCCCGATGCTAAATTTTTACCATAACATTTTACGCAAACACCACGAGCACTTTCACAAGTAAGTACAGAGCGTATTTCTACGGTTTCTATGCCACTATCATCAATCGCTTTAGCAGTATCAGGGCTTATTTCTTCGCCAGCATTTGCAAGCAATTCGTCTGTTACTGGATGCAATACATCATGCAAACTCATACGACCTTCTATTCTATCGCTTAAAGATTCAATAATATCTTCATTGTCTTTTAATGCAGATGTTGCAATCCCACGAAGTGTACCACAATCTTCATCATTAATAACGACATCTTGTGCCACATCTACAAGTCTTCTTGTTAAGTAACCAGCATCTGCAGTTTTAAGTGCGGTATCTGCCAACCCTTTACGAGCACCATGTGTAGAGATAAAATACTCCAACACACTCAAACCATCTTTAAAGTTTGCAAGAATTGGGTTTTCAATAATTTCACTACCAGATGATCCAGATTTACGTGGCTTAGCCATCAAACCTCGCATACCAGCCAACTGCTTAATTTGTTGTTTAGATCCACGAGCACCGCTATCAAGCATCATGTAAACAGAGTTAAATCCTTGTTTATCGGTTGCCAAATCTCTAATCAATGTTTCCGTTACTTTGGTATCTACACGACTCCAAATATCAATAACCTGATTATAGCGCTCATTATTTGTAATCAAACCCATATTATAACTATCCATTACTTCTGCTACTTCACCATGTGCATTTTCTACCAATTCTTCCTTGATAGCT
>JAYUJS010000418.1:0-2604 GCA_043765095.1 Ferruginibacter sp. | reverse complement strand
CCATAACTAATGAAATAGTATTGTTTTTAACATCCACACTATTTAATATTTTATCAAATAAACCATGTGCAGATATTGCTCCTACATTTTCTCCGTTTTCAAAAACAGGTATGTTTTCAATATCATATTTCTTCATTAAGTCAATAGCTTCCATTACTGTTTGTGTTGGTGTTACAGTAATCAATTTTTGCATACCTCTTCCACTTACTAAATCTTTAAATGTTTTTACATCTAAAAACCCACGCTCCATCATCCATTGGTCGTTATACACTTTACCAATATACCTACTGCCATGATCATGAAAAATTACTACCACCACATCGTCTTTTTTTAGGTTTGATTTTAATTGCATCATACCTTGCAAAGCACTACCACAACTGTACCCAACAAAAATACCTTCTTCTTTAGCTATACGTCTAGCCATTACTGCTCCGTCTTTATCTGTAACTTTTGTAAATTCATCTATCACACTCATATCATAATTTGCAGGCACAAAATCTTCGCCAAATCCTTCACTTATATATGGGTATACTTCTTTTTGGTCAAGCTCGCCAGTTTCAAAATATTTTTTTAGCAAAGAGCCATAACTATCTATCGCCCATATTTTAATATTAGGGTTTTTTTCTTTTAAATATTTACCTGTACCTACAATTGTACCACCAGTACCAGTAGCCACTACAAGGTGTGTAACTTTTCCTTCAGTTTGATTCCATATTTCTGGCCCAGTTTGTTCGTAATGTGCTTGCCTATTTGCAAGATTATCGTATTGGTTTACGTACCAGCTATTAGGCACTTCGGTGGCTAATCTTTTAGATACAGAATAGTAGGAGCGTGGGTCTTCGGGTTCCACATTGGTAGGGCATATAATAACTTCGGCGCCTACTGCTTTTAAAATATCAGCTTTTTCTTTAGATTGTTTTTCAGTAGTTGTAAAAATACATTTGTATCCTTTTACACATGCTGCCAAAGCAAGACCCATACCTGTGTTTCCACTTGTGCCTTCAATAATAGTACCGCCCGGTTTTATTTTTCCCTCCTTTTCGGCTACTTCTAACATTTTTAGTGCCATACGGTCTTTTATAGAGTTGCCTGGGTTAAAGTACTCTACTTTTGCAAGTACAGTACATGGTAAATCTTTAGTAATTTTATTTAATTTAATTAATGGGGTATTTCCAATTGTTTCTAAAATATTATTCAACCACATAATGTATTTATTTAATGGCGCAAAGCTAAACAAATTATATATTAAAAAAGCCTCGAATAAATCGAGGCTTTTTTAAAGAATTATTAAATGTTAAGCTTCAGCTTCTCCATTTTTTTCAAATACAAATTTCCATAAAAGAGCTGCTGATACTGCACCCGCTATAGGAGCTACTATAAACAGCCATAATTGGCTCAAGGCTTTTCCGCCAGCAAATATTGCTGGGCCAAAACTACGAGCTGGGTTTACAGATGTACCAGTAATTGGAATAGCTACCAAGTGAATTAATACCAGTGTAATTCCAATAGCAAAACCAGCCATTGTACTATTGCCAAGTTTTGATGTAGTTGCAAAAATTACAAATAAGAAAATAAATGTAAGTACAGCCTCCGTTATAAATGCCGCTTTTGTATTGTATGCTCCTAGGTACCCTGTACCCCAGCCATTAGAGCCTAACGCCCAATCGCCCATTGCAAAACCTGGCATACCACTTTGTATTAAATACAAAACACCAGCACCAAGTGTAGCTCCAATAAATTGTGCAACAATGTAAGTAAGGGCATCATTCATTTTTATTTTGCCAGCTACCAACATCGCAATAGTAATAGCTGGGTTAATATGGCACCCAGTAATACCGCCAATAGAATAAGCCATAGCTACAACAGCTAAACCAAATGCAAATGAAATACCAAGCAAGCCAATGCCAGCTGGCCCTGTAGTGGAAATGCCTGAAACTACGGCAGCGCCACAACCAAATAAAACTAGGGAAAATGTTCCTAATAATTCTGCAATAAATTTTTTCATAATTGTAATTTTTAAGGGTTTTAAGTTGATGAATAAGCAATCTATACACTTTTTTGAATATTGCAAATAATTTATTCCTAAATGTTTAAAAGAAAATTTAATTACATAAGAGTAAATAAAACTATATAATAAAAACTTATTTAAATTTGTTTTATTTGTATTGCAGTAAAAACTACATGCCGATTTGTGTGGTATAAATTCGAATTATTTTGCAGAAGTTGTTATTACAACCTTAAAATATTAACTTAATAAATTTGAATATATTAATAGCTAATAAATATTCAATAAAACTAGAAACTTTATTTAAAAAGTATTATTTTTTAAATGTTTACAAACTCACTTTATTTTTGATTTTTCTATCTAGAAACATATTTTAAAAAAATGTAGGTATAAATGCTTTTAATAGATTAAGCAAATTATATAGTTGTAAAGAAATTGCATTACAACAGATTTGTAATTAATTAAATTTTAATTATAATATTTTTTTACAATTTAAAAATATCACAATCATTTTATGCATTTTACTATTCAATTAAAAATTGCATATAATTTAAAAACTACCATTAGCATTTGGTGCAATATCCATACCTACAAAATCG
>JAYUJS010000417.1:0-6984 GCA_043765095.1 Ferruginibacter sp. | reverse complement strand
TTTATCTGAAACCTTTGCACCGCCAATGATTGCAGTAAATGGTTTTTCTGTTTGGTGCATTACTTTTTCTGCACTGTTTACTTCTGCTTCCATTAGTAAGCCAAACATTTTATTGTCGGTAGTAAAGTTTTTTGCAATAACTGATGTAGATGCATGTGCCCTGTGTGCTGTACCAAACGCATCATTCACATACACATCACCTAGCATGCTTAGTTTTTTTGCAAATGCTTCGTCGCCTGCTTCTTCCTCTTTGTGAAAACGAAGATTTTCTAATAAAAGCACTTCGCCTGCTCTTAGCATATTAGCCGTCATCCCTGCTTGCCCACCTATGCAATTATCTGCAAAAAATACTTTCGTTTCTTCCCCAAGCAACTCATGCAAATGGTTTACCAAGTGTTTTAAAGAAAACTCTTCAGCAGGGCCATTTTTTGGTCGCCCAAAATGGCTCATTAAAATTACACTACCACCATCTGCCAATATTTTTTTTATGGAAGGTATTGCACCTTTCATTCTATTGTCGTCAGTAATATTAAATTTGTCATCTAGCGGCACATTAAAATCTACACGTACAATGGCTTTGTGACCTTTAAAATTGAAATTTGAAAATTTGCTCATGAGTTTATTTATTCTGTTGAAATTTCTATTAAAGGTTCTTAATTATTCTTTACAGCATACGCAAGGCAGGCGGTAATATCTTCTTTTTCTATGTAAGTAAAATCTTTCAAAATTTCCGCTTCACTCGTACCTATGGAAGGATACCGTAATAAATCAGAAGCTTTAGATCGCATACCTATAATTGTAGGTTAACCTTCCATTAAACCTGATATAATCGTTTTTCTTTTTAATAATTCTTGTTAAATAAAATTATTATTTAAGTAAAGTTACGATTTACAATTTATTTACTCAATTTACTATGCTTGTTTATTATAAATTTTAAATGAGCGTTTTATAACCAATACAATTGTAGTTGCCAATATTACACCAATAATAGCTAGAAACATGTCCTTTTGTGCATCCCAAATATAACCTTGTGTGCCTAGGTAAACATCGCCTTGTGCAGGCAAAAATATATCTGATACAGCCCATTATACTAGCTCATATAACCTACTTACAGATAAGCTAATTTATAAAGGAAATGCCCACCCCACCCATGCAGGAAATTTAAAATAGTTTAAAAAATAACTCTCCCATGGGGTAAGCCAAAAAAACCAAAATAGAAATGCACAATTCTATCGTAATGGTTTCTTTGTAAATGTAGTGCATCTTTGAGCCAGTACACAAAGGTGTTTTCGGCATAATAACATTTTGCACCATAATTATGAAGGCATAAATAAACAGTAACAAGCAAATAGCTTAAATCGCAAAATTGGTGTTTAGGTATATACGCTTAGGTCGCACTATAAACTTGAAATGTATTTTGCAGTAAAAGATAGTAGGAAACTTATAAAATACCTTACAACTTTGTATAGAAATAAAATTGAAAAATATAAAAAACTTTGAAGAATTGTTGAATAAAGATATAAAGCTGAAGGGCTGCGGGATGTAAAGCAGTAGCCCACAGAACCTACACTTGTGTAGGTACGAGGACTACAGCAAGCAGCCCGAACCAATGTTGATTATAATATAAAGCCAACAGCTCCTAAAAATAAAACGCAATAAAAAAGCTCCCAAAATTGGAAGCTTTTTTTAAAATATTGAAATTTGTTTTTTAATTTATTAAGCCCGCAAAATAATTTACAGTACGTACCAATTGTGATACATAACTCATTTCATTATCGTACCAACTTACTGTTTTTACCAATTGCTTGTCGCCTATAGTTTGAACTTTGGTTTGTGTAGCATCAAATAAAGAACCAAAAGAAATTCCGATAACATCACTGCTTACAATTTCATCTTCGTTGTAGCCAAAACTTTCGTTTGAGGCGGCTTTCATGGTAGCATTTACTTCTTCTGCCGTTACTGTTTTTTCTAAAATAGAATACAATTCTGTAACGCTTCCTGTAATTACTGGTACTCTTTGTGCACCACCATCTAGCTTTCCTTTAAGCTCTGGAAGTACTAAGCCTATTGCCTTTGCAGCACCTGTACTGTTTGGTACAATATTGGCTGCTGCTGCTCTACCTCTTCTTAGGTCGTTTTTTGGGTGCGGTGCATCTAGCGTATTTTGATCGTTAGTGTATGCATGTATCGTACTCATAATACCTGTTACAATTGTGTATTTATCGTTCAATGCTTTTGCCATTGGCGCTAAACAATTGGTTGTACAACTTGCACAACTAATAATTGTTTCGCTACCATCCAGTATTGCATGGTTTACATTAAAAACAACGGTTTTTAAATCTCCCGTAGCTGGTGCAGATATTACTACTCTTTTTGCGCCAGCTGTAATGTGTGCTTTTGCTTTTTCAGCATCGGTAAAAAAACCTGTGCTTTCTATTACAACATCTACATCATGTGCTCCCCAAGGTATTTGTGCTGGGTCTTTTTGTGCATATACTTTTACTTCGTGTCCGTTTACTACTATTGCATTTTCGGTAGAGGTTACGGTTTCGTTAAAACGACCTTGTGCACTGTCGTACTTTAATAAATGTGCCAATGTAGCTGGGCTTGTAAGGTCATTAATAGCAACTACATCTATACCTTGCATATTGTGTATTTGGCGAAATACTAAACGGCCTATTCTTCCAAAACCATTGATTGCAACTTTTACTGAACTCATAACTTTTATTTTTTTACTATGATAATTTTAGATTTTGCAAAATTACATTTTGTTGTGGATTAGTATAATTATTTTTTTATAATTTCTTTATTGGTAAACTCAAAATAAATTTTCGCAAAAAGAAAAATGGTAAAGTATAATTTTTTCATACTTTTACTTTCAAATCTTAAAAAAAAATATATGAAACGTTCAGGCATTATTATTTTAGTAGTAGTTGGTATTCTTGCTTTATGGGCAATTTCTGTAAGAAATGGTCTTGCAACATCTGAAACAGGTATTAATGGTAAATGGGGTGAAGTGGAAACACAATTTCAACGCAAAATGAAACTGTATGAAAATGTAATAGCAACTATTAAGGGGTCTGCAAAAAATGAAGATACTACGCTTATAAAAATTACCCAATTACGTTCTAAAATACCTGCAAATATTAATGCAAACGACCCACAAGCGTTAGCAGATGCTAACAGGCAGCTTGACCAAATGAAAAGCGCTATTAATATAAGTGTAGAAGCATATCCAACATTGCAAGCACAGCAAGGCTTTAGAGATTTTCAAGCACAAATAGAAGGTACTGAAAATAGAGTTACTGTTGCTATTAGAGATTGGAACCAAGCTATAACCGATTATAACACAAAATTAGTAAGCTTTCCTAACAATATTTTAGCCGGCATTTTTGGTTATAAAGCAAAACAAAATTACAAATCTGATGCTGGTGCAAAAGATACTAAAGTTGATTTTGGAGCATAAAAAAAATTACCGTGGGTATATTTCCTTTATTTAAAAAAGCACCTTTCTTTACCGAAGAAGAAAAGCAACGTATTGTAGCAGCCATAAGAAGTGCAGAGCAATATACGAGTGGAGAAGTACGTGTGTATGTTGAAAGCAAAAATGCATACGTGGATCCAATAGATAGGGCTGCGGAAGTTTTTTACAAGCTTAAAATGGATAAAACGGACAATAGAAATGCAGTACTATTATACATTGCTATGGTAGATAAAGAATTAGTGCTTTTTGGGGATGAAGGAATATACAACCAAGTAGGAGAATTATTTTGGAGTAATGCTGTAAAAAACATGGTAGCCCAATTTGTGGGAAAAAATATTTGTGATGGTATTGTAAAATGTATAAAAACAGTTGGTGAAACACTCCAAGAAAAATTTCCTTACAACTCGGTTACAGATAAAAACGAATTGCCAGATGATATTGTTTTTGGAAAATAATAAAAATATTTTCTGCATTTAAAACAAACAATGAAAAAACTATTTCTCACATTTATTGCTTTCATTTTTGGTATAGTGGTTTTTTGTCAATCTAACTTTGATATTGAAAACCTGCTTAACCAAAAACCTGTACCACAAAAATTGGTAAATGATTTTGCAGGTATTTTAACAAGCGACCAAGCAAACACACTAGAGCAAAAACTTATTGGCTTAGATAATAATACTTCTACCCAAATAGCAGTTGTTATTGTACCTAATATGGGTGGCAACGACATTTCAGATTTTAATGTAAAACTACTTCGTGCTTGGGGTGTAGGTGGCAAAAAAAACAACAATGGAGTTGTTGTATTAATAAGTTTAGAAGATAAAAATAGAAAAATAAATATTGCTACTGGCTATGGTGTAGAAGGTGCACTGCCTGATATACTTTGTAAACAAATTATTGAAAACGAATTTATACCAAGTTTTAAAGGCAACGATTATTACAGAGGTATTGACCAAGGCACAAATGCAATAGTAAAAGCAATACGAGGTGAATATGATATAAAAAAAGACAGAAGCACCAAAGGTGGTGGTGGAAGTTTTATTTTTATATTTCTGTTAATAATTATATTTTTTATTATATCTAGCAGAGGTGGTAGAGGCGGAGGCGGTTCGTTTATGAGCCGTAGAGGACAAACTGGTATTGGTAATGCACTGCTTTTAAATGCACTATTTGGTGGTGGTGGATGGTCAGGAGGAGGTGGTGGAAGTGGTGGTGGTGGCTTTGGAGGCTTTGGAGGTGGAAGTGGTGGTGGTGGTGGTGCTAGTGGTAGTTGGTAATGATTTATAGTAAGTTAAAAATAATATCAACTAAAATAATTCTATTTTTAAAACATTAAGTCTTCTATTATTATAGGAGGCTTTTTAATATAAAAAAGGAATAAAATATTAAAAAACTGAGCTTACTGCTATATTTTTTTGATATATAAAAAGATTTTTTGCTTCAAATAAAATGCTTAGGCAAGTATAATTTTAATAATTATTAATTAAAGTAAAAATTCTGTAAATCAATTTTTGGAAAAATTTTGTTTATTATTTGTATGGAATTTACAAAAAAATAAAATTAATACTACCACCAAATAAAGTAAAAGCCAACAAGGACGATATTTACACACCTTTTTGTTAATAATATGTTAACACAAACATACTACAAAACAAGTATTTTTGTACATAGAAAATCAATATATGAAGAAAATTTACGCATTACTTATTTCTTGTGTTTTTTATGCATTAGCATTTGGCCAAGTCTCAATTACAACAACAGGAACCGCCTTTACACAAAATTTTAATACCCTTTCCAATACTGGCACTTCAAGTACAATGCCCATTGGTTGGGTATTTGAGGAAGCTGGTGCAAATGCCAACTTAATATATACCGCTAGCACAGGCTCTGCAAATGGGGGTGATACCTATAGCTTTGGACCAGCTGCTTCTACAGATAGAGCTTTAGGAGGTATACAATCTGGAAGTTTGATACCAAATATTGGTGCATCTTTTACCAACAACACAGGTGCTGCTATTACAACCCTTAATATTTCTTATACTGGTGAACAATGGCGTATAGGTGCTTTAGGAAGAGTAGACAAGCTTGAATTTTCATACAGCACAAATGCAACCTCTCTTGCTACGGGGACTTATACTGCAGTAACTGCATTAGATTTTACAGCACCAACAACAACTGGTGCTGCTGGTGCATTGGATGGTAATGCTGTTGCAAACAGCACTGCAATTACTTCTTCAATTTTAGCATTAAATATACCTAATGGTGCTACATTTTGGATAAAATGGGCAGACTATAATGCAACAGGTGCTGATGATGGATTGAGTATAGATGATTTTTCTGTAACTGTTCCTGGTGGTTCAGATATTACTCCTCCATTATCCACCACATTTACTCCTGCTGATAATGCAGTAAATGTTTCTACATCTACCAATCTTACTATAATTTTTAATGAAGCTATACAAAAAGGCACAGGTAATATTGTTATAAAAAAAATAAGTGATAATAGCATAGTACAAACCATAAATGTAACTACTGCTGCTGTTACTATTTCTGGCATTACGGCTACAACTATTATAAATCCATTACTATTGGGTACTGCATATTATATAGAAATAGATGCTACAGCTATAAAAGATATTGCCAATAATAACTATGCAGGTATTGCAGGAAATAGTGCATGGAATTTTACAACTAGTGCTGCTATTTTGGATGCTAATTTTAATACGTGCACGTCTGCACTTACTGATGGCTTTACACAGTTTAGTGTAACTGGGGCGCAAGTATGGGCTTGCACTACTTTTGGTAGAGACCCAGCTGCACCAGCTGGTACCGCTGCATTTCCTAACGCAGTACAAATAAATGGCTTTGCAAGTGGCTCTAATGTTATTAATGAAGATTGGTTCATTTCTCCCTCTTTAAATCTAACAACTACAACTTTTCCATTACTTTCTTTTTGGAGCAGAACTGCCTTTAATGGTGCGCCTTTAAAATTAAAAGTGTCTACGAACTATAATGGTACAGGTAACCCAAGTGCAGCTATTTGGACAGATTTGTCAGGACAATTTCCTGCACAAACATCTAACATTTGGACACTTAGCCAAAATATTAATTTAACCGCTTACAAAACAGCTAACACCTATTTTGCTTTTATATACAACTCTACAAATGATGATGGCGCAAGATGGACAATAGACGATATAAAAATAGACAACTCTCTTATGCCACCACCTGCTACATTAGATGCTACACCTGATGTTGTAAACTTTGGCTTTGTTGCGTCTAACAGTACTTTAGTAAAAACAGTCAATTTTATAGCGTCTGATATTACAGGCTTGGTAACATTAACTTCACCAGCTGTTTTTTCTATATCAAAAGACAATATAACTTTTGGTACTACTTTATCATATACCCAAGCCGAAGCAAATAATATTTCTAAAACAGTTTATATAAAATTTGCACCAACTACCACAAATTCAACAATAAGTGCACAACTTATAATT
>JAYUJS010000416.1:0-7033 GCA_043765095.1 Ferruginibacter sp. | reverse complement strand
TGGGCGATAACTTGGTAAAAAAAACCAAGGGCGACCGAGTGATATGGGCTATTGTGGTTATATTGACTGTAGCTAGCTTGTTGCTTGTGTATAGTAGTACAGGCTCACTTGCGTATCGTATGAGCAAGAGTACAGAAAGTTATTTGTTTAAGCAGTTTGCATTTATAATGATTGGTATAATGGTAATTTATTTTGCTCATAGAATTAATTATACCATTTACTCTAGAGTTGCATTGATATTATTTTTAATTTCTGTGCCGTTATTATTATATACTTTATTGTTTGGTGTGCAATTGAATGCAGGTAGCCGATGGATAAAATTGCCTGTAATTAATATGACGTTTCAAACGTCGGATTTAGCTAAGCTTGCTTTATTTATGTATCTCAGCAGGCAGCTTAGTAGAAAGCAAGCAGTAATTAAAGATTTTAAAAAAGGATTTTTACCTATTGTAATACCTGTTGGTTTGATATGCATGCTAATAGCACCTGCAAATTTATCTACAGCAATATTAGTAGCGGGTACAAGTTTTGTGTTGATGTTTATTGGACGTGTAAGTACGAAACATATCTTGATGACGATTGGAGTGGCGCTTATTCCTGCAGTGTTTTTGATATCAATAGCCGTATCTACTTACGATAAAGATAAAGGCGCATCAAAAAAGTTGCCAGCTATTTTATCGGCAGGTAGAATACCAACTTGGATAGGCAGAATACAAACTTTTGTATACAGCAAGAAGGAAGATAATAATGATAAGTTGTATCAAATAAATCAAGCAAAAATTGCCATAGCAAGTGGTGGATGGTTGGGTAGAGGGCCAGGAAGAAGTGAGGCAAGAAATTTTTTGCCACATAGCTATAGCGATTTTATTTATGCTATTATAATAGAAGAGTACGGCATATTTGGAGCAGCGTTTATGTGTTTTATTTATTTGTTTTTTTTGTATAGATGCATAAGAATTTATAGAAAATGCCCTTATGCATTTGGAGCTTTTTTAGCATTGGCATTGAGTTTTACATTGGTAATACAAGCCATTGCAAACATGGGTGTAAATGTAAATTTGTTTCCAAACACAGGCGTTACCCTCCCATTGGTGAGTATGGGTGGAAGTAGTTTTTTGTTTACGTGTTTATCTATAGGTATCATATTAAGTGTGTCTAGAAATGTGGAACAGCAAGAAGGTAAAGCAGCATTGCAAGCACTAAAAGATAGTGTAAAAGAAAAAGAAATAGTAGCAGTATAATGAGTGAAGTACAAAACATAGATGGAAATAAGTTACGCATCATTATAGCAGGTGGTGGCACGGGCGGGCATATTTTTCCTGCAATAGCTATTGCAAATGCAATAAAAAAAATAAAACCAACTACACAGTTTTTATTTGTAGGTGCAAAAGGAAAAATGGAAATGGAAAAAGTGCCGCAAGCAGGATATGAAATAATAGGATTGGATATAGCAGGCTTTAACAGAAGTTCTTTGATAAAAAATATTGGTTTGCCATTTAAGATTTTAAAAAGCTTTTTACAAGTTTCTAAAATTATAAAAGAGTTTAAGCCAGATGCAGTAATAGGTGTAGGAGGTTATTCTAGTTTCCCTGTTTTGCGTTTTGCTCAAAGTAAAAAGGTACCTACATTTTTACACGAAAGCAATTCGTTTGCAGGCAGGAGTAATATTTTGCTTGGTAGAAAAGCTACTAAAATATTTACGGCTACGGATGATATGAAAGCATTTTTTCCCGCTGCTAAAACAATGCTTACGGGAAACCCAGTAAGGCAAACGATAAGCCATAGTATGGTTACAAGAGCAGAGGGGTTGAATTTTTTTGGCTTGCAGGAAAATAAAAAAACCGTGTTGGTGGTTGGTGGTAGCCTTGGGGCAAAATCTATAAATGAGGCTATTAATTTAAGTATAAATGTTTTTGCTGAAAATAATTTGCAACTAATTTGGCAAACGGGTAAACCTTATTTTGATACAGCAGCTGCAACTGTAAAAGGGCACGATGAAATTTATATGAACAAGTTTATTACCCAAATGGAAAATGCTTATGCAGCGGCTGATGTAATAATAAGTAGAAGTGGCGCAATGGCAGTGGCGGAAATTTGCTTGGTGGGTAAGCCTACAATATTGGTGCCATACCCACATGCGGCAGAAGACCACCAAACGGCAAATGCAAATGTATTGGTGAATAGCCATGCAGCATTGATTGTAAAAGATGATGCAGTAACAAATGGTTTGGTAAAAACTTTGTTAAAATTGATAACAGATGAAAATTTGCAAAACGAATTAAAAAATAATATAAAAAAATTAGCAGTAAAAAATGCGGATGAAATAATAGCATCACAAATTTTGGAAGCTTTAAAATAATGGAGTTGCCAACTTTAATTAGATTTTTTAAAAGGTATAAATTTTTAAAAGTTGGCAACGCTAAAAAATAATTTTTGCAAGCAATTAACAAAAAATGATTGACATAAATAAAATATCGGCTGTATATTTCCTAGGCATTGGCGGCATAGGCATGAGTGCGCTTGCAAGATATTTTAATACACAGGGCGTAAAAGTAAGTGGCTACGATAAAACAGAAACGTCACTTACAGATAAATTGATAGCAGAAGGTATACAAATACATTTTGTAGATGATATAAAACTGGTAGATAAAAATGCAGATATAGTAGTGTACACACCTGCTGTGCCTGCAAATCATACAGAGCTTAATTTTTTTAAAGACAATAATTACAATTTGCTAAAACGCAGTGATGTATTGGGTTTGCTTACCAGCAATAGTTTTAATATTTGTATAGCAGGCACACATGGTAAAACAACAACGAGTGCAATGGTAGCACATATTTTAAAAGATAGTGGCTATGGTTGCAATGCATTTTTGGGGGGCATTGCTGCAAACTACGATACTAATTTTTGGCATAGCGAAAAAAATGTATCGGTAGCAGAAGCAGATGAATACGATAGGAGTTTTTTGAAATTGGCCCCTGATGTTGCTATCATTACATCTATGGATCCAGACCATTTAGATATATATGGCACTGAAGAAAATATGCAAAATGCATTTGTAGAATTTACAACCAAGATAAAAGAAGGCGGTTGTTTGATAGTGAAGCATGGGTTGAAAAGAATAGACGATTTTAAAGTAAAAGATGTATGTACTTATTCTTTTAGCGATAAAAATGCAAACATTCATATTGATAATTTGGTAATAATTAATGGTGCGTATCAATTTGATGTAATAAATAATTTTTGGACAATAAAAGACGTAGTGCTAAACATGGGAGGTTTGCATAATATTGAGAATGTAATAGCAGCAATTGGCGTAGCAAAGTATTTGAAAATAGATGATAATAAAATAAAGAAAGCGGTAAGTTCTTTTGCAGGGGTGAAACGCAGGTTTGAATACGTAATACCACCTTCTCTACGAAATGAAGAGGGAAGGGGTGAGGGTAGGGATGAGGTAGTTTATATAGATGACTACGCACATCATCCAGAAGAACTGAGGGCATTGATAGAAGGAGCTAAAAATTTATTTCCTAAAAAAAAATGTACGGTTATTTTTCAGCCACATTTGTTTAGTAGAACAAGAGATTTGGCAGATGGGTTTGCAGAGGTATTGAGCATGACAGATGAAACAATTTTATTGCCCATTTACCCAGCAAGAGAATTGCCTATTGAAGGAGTAACGAGTGAGTTGATAGCTTCTAAAATGGATAAAAGGAAAGTAAAAATTTTGGAAAAAGAGCAGTTGCTGAAATATTTGGAGAGTTCAAAAGTTCCTCCTTCGGAGGGATTTAGGGAAGCTCTTATTATAACAGCAGGAGCTGGAGATATAGATGCATTGGTGCAACCAATAAAAAATTTGTTCTTATAAAATGGCACAAAGTAAAAACGATACAAGAAAATTATTAACCAGTGTATTATTTTTGGTGGTAGGTATTGCAACCCTTGCATTATTTATTGCTGCCGTGTACAATAAAGAAAGTAAGCATTGCAAAGGGGTTGATATAAGTATCTCAGGAGTTACCAATAATTTTTTTATTGATAAAAGTGATGTGTACAATATCATTAAAAATAATGGTGGAGATAGCACCCAACATATTGCATTGGCGAATATAAATTTAAAGCTCATTGAAAAAGAATTAGAAAAAGAGGTATGGGTAAAAAATGCAGAGTTGTATTTCGATAACAACAATATTTTAAAATTAACAGTAGAAGAAAGAGAACCTGTAGCTAGAGTATTTTCCAACACAGGAAATACTTTTTACATAGATAGTAGTTGCAAAATTTTGCCGCTTAGCAATAAATTTTCTGCAAGGTTGCCAATATTTACAGGCTTTAAGGGTGATGGAGCCAAAATATCAAAACTAGATAGTACTTTGTTGCAAGCAATAAAAAATATAGCAGTAAAAATAAATGTAGATACTTTTTTAACTGCTTTGATAGAGCAGATAGATATTGTAGCAAAAAGTAATTTTGAATTTATACCAAAGCTTGGTAAGCAAAAAATATTATTTGGAGATGCAAATGACGTGGATGCAAAATTTAATAAGTTAAAATTATTTTATAAAAACGTAATAGCACAAATAGGTTGGAATAAATATAGCACTATCAATTTGCAATATAAAGACCAAGTGGTAGCAAGTATTAGGGGTGCTACAGATGTATCTTCAGATTCTTTAAAAACTTTGCTTATGATGCAGATGATGGTAGAAAATGCCATACAAAAATCAGCAGATAGTTCTACGACATTTGTAAATGAAAAAAACAATACAGATAGTTCTATGATTGAACAATCTGTAGAAAGAGAAGATGAAGGAGTAGAAGAAAGTGTAATAACTGTAGCAGCAGTAAATGCCACAGGTGTAAAAAAAGCAGTCGTTCCAAAACCTGTAGTAACTGCAAAAGTTGTTACAATTAAACCAACCCTCATTCCTGTAAAACCACTTATAAAAAAACCTGTTGCATTAGCTGTAGCAAAACCAGCTACAGCCGTTGCAACAAAACCAATCGTAATGCAGCCAAAGCCTAAGCCAAAATCTGTTATTGCTAAGCCAATTACAAAACCAGTAGTAAAAAAGAAACCACCACCCAAACAAATTATAGATTATTAGATACTAGATACAGCATCATTTTTTTAACAAAATTTAAATCATCACAGGGTTTCTAAGTCCTTCTTCGGAGGATTTAGAGGGCTAAAAAATACATAATCATGAATAAAGAACAACCAATAATTGTAGGGTTAGACATTGGAACTACTAAAATAGCAGCCATAGCAGGGCGTAAAAATGAGCATGGAAAATTAGAAATACTTGGCTTTGGAAGAGCCAATAGCAACGGAGTGCAACATGGCATGGTTTTAAATATTGACCAAACCATAAAAGCGATACAACTAGCTTTAGAAAATTGTTACGCATCTAATCCTAACCTTGCCATAAGTGAGGTATATGTAGGTATTGCAGGGCATCATATAAAAAGTTTACAAACTCGTGGAGATATTGTTCGTGCAGACAATGAAGAAGAAATTCGCCAAGAGGAAATTGATAGATTAATAGCTGACCAATATCGTACTTACATACCTGCAGGCGACCAAATTATTGATGTAATTCCACAAGAGTTTACGGTAGATAATTTTCAAAATATACCAAATCCAATAGGATACAGCGGCGTAAAAGTTGGTGCAAATTTTCACATAATAACTGGCGATAAAAATGCTATCCGTAACATTAATCGTGCAGTTGAAAAATCAGGATTAAAGACACAAGATTTAGTTTTGCAACCGCTTGCATCTGCTGCTGCAGTAATGTGCGACCAAGACCTTGAGGCAGGTGTAGCAATTGTAGACATTGGTGGTGGTACTACTGATTTAGCCGTTTTTTATGAAGGTATATTAAAGCATACCGCTGTAATACCTTTTGGCGGTGAAAACATTACCAACGATATTAAAACAGGCTTAGGTGTTTTAAAAACACAAGCAGAGCAAATGAAAATACAATTTGGTAGTGCACTAGCTGATGAAACAAAAAGCAATGCATTTATAACTATACCGGGCTTACGTGGTATGGCACCAAAAGAAATTTCTGTAAAAAACCTAGCAAGTATTATACAGGCACGTATGAGTGAAATTATGGATTTTGTATCCTATCATTTAAAGCAAATTGGTTTAGATAACAGAGCGTTAAACGGAGGTATAATACTTACTGGCGGTGGTTCTCAACTAAAACATTTATTACAACTTACTGAGTATGTAACTGGTTTAAATGCACGCATTGGTTTCCCTAACGAGCATCTTAGCGGTGGGCATATAGATGAATTGGCAAAGCCAATGTATAGCACTTGTATTGGGCTTATTTTAAAAGGTTATAACGACTATGAAAATAAGAACAAAAAAATGGATAGCAATTTTATAAAAGTGGCTGGCACAGGTATTATGCAAGAAGAACCTGTAGATGAAATTACAATCCCAACAGAATTAAACGAGTTTATTCAGCAAAATGAACCTGCTATTGTAAAACGCAAAAAAACAATTAAGGGTTTTATGGATAGTTTTAAAACAAACTTGATAGAAATGTTTAAGGAGGAAGGGGATGAGGAACTGTAATTGATAATTTAATAATGAATAATTAATAATTGATGTAGATGTTGAGTCTAATATCTCAATACTAATATCTCAATACTCAATACTAAAATAAACAACATGATACATTTTGATTTGCCCAAAGACCAGTCCTCTATCATAAAGGTGATAGGCATTGGCGGAGGCGGAAGCAATGCAGTAAACCACATGTTTGCACAAAATATAGAAGGTGTAAACTTTATTATTTGCAATACAGATGCGCAAGCAATTGCACAAAGCAAAGTACCAAATAAAATACAGCTTGGTCCGCACCTTACGCAAGGGCTTGGTGCAGGCGCAAACCCAAAAGTAGGTAAAGAAGCTACAGAGGAAAGTTTAGAAGAAATAAAGCGCATTTTAGAAGTAAATACTAAAATGGCTTTTATAACCGCAGGCATGGGCGGTGGTACAGGTACAGGAGG
>JAYUJS010000415.1:0-2629 GCA_043765095.1 Ferruginibacter sp. | reverse complement strand
AATTATTGAAATTCATTTTTTGCAAAAATACTTGAAACTAGAGAATGTACAAATAAAAAGAGAAGTCTTTGAAATATAAATTAGAAAATCACTTATTAAAATGAGCTATAAAAACGACTTTTATAGTTTTTAAATGGTAACAATATAATTTAAAAAATATTTATTAGAACATTTAGGTACAAATCAATTAACCAATCAACTAGCTCCCATATACTCCTGCAACATAATCGTAGCAGCTATTACATCCACATTTCCTTTTACTTTTCTATCCTTTTTCTTCATGCCCATTTCTATCATGGCCACTTTTGCCATTTTCGATGTGTAGCGTTCATCTACTTCTTTTATGGGCATTGTTGGAAATGCTTTTTGTATTCTTTCAATGGCTTTTTTTGCCGGCTCAGTGCCGTGGGTATCGGAGTCATCTAAGTTTTTAGGCATACCAATGATAATAAGTTCTACATGCTCTGTTTCAATATATTTTTTTAAGAAAGGAATGAGTTCGTGGGAATCTATAGTGGTTAAACCTGTGGCAATTATTTGCATAGAATCGGTAACGGCTATGCCTGTGCGTTTTTTTCCGTAATCTATAGCAAGTATTCTAGGCATTTTATAAATTAATTTCGTAACAAGAACCAAATAAAAGAAATCAAACTCTTTCAAAATGAAAAAAGTTCGATTTTATCAAAGTGTCAAGCTGAGCTTATCTAAGCTTGTTTGCCTATTCAAATCATCGTTCGATAACCTGAGTCTTACTTTCAAATTATTTGAAAGTAAGTATTTTGTAATTTTTACTCCTCCGCTAAAATTGTAAATTCCTTCCTTAAACCTTCCGAATTTTTAAACAATATATCTATAAACTCATCACCATATACACTCAAATACTCCAATACATTATCTACACGCTCTTGTAAATTATTATTTGGGTATAAAGCCGTTTTTAATTTTTGTATTTGCCTTTGCTGTGCTTCAAATTTTTTCTTTTCGGCTTTTAGCATTTTCTTTTCTAAAATTTCTAACTTGTTTAAAGCTTGTGTGCGTAAGGCATGTACATGGCAGTTTAGTGAACTATCAATATTACTCGCAGCCGTTTTTATATTTTCATACACAGTTTTAAACGCATCTTTTTCTGCTTTTAAATCTAATACAAGTTCAGATTCTTTCTTCACCATTTCTTCAATGAGGTGTCGCTCTGGTTTAAATGTATCTTCATATTGCAAACCTAAACTATGCATTTTCTCTGTTATTTTTTTATTCATTATTGTAAATGAATTACGTAATACCAACGGTGGAAAAAATGCTCCTACAGCATCAAATACATTTTTTAACTCGAGCCAATAAGCAATTTCTCCACCGCCGCCTATAAATGCTATATTAGGCAATATGATTTCTTGAAATACGGGTCGCAAAATTACATTCGGACTAAACCTTTCTGCATTATTTTTCATTTCTAAAAAAAATGCTTCTTTCGTAAATTTAATATCAGTATTGGCAATTGTAAAACCATTATTTGTTGCTTCTATTCTTTCTCTTATATTATCTTTTAAATAAAATAAATTAATAGCCCTGCCACTTGCTTGCACCTTATACTCCTTAGGAAAAGTAGCCACCGTTTGGGCTACAGCTTTTTCAGAAAATTGTTCTTCTAATTCTTTTGTAATGATAGGTGCAAAAGCTGCTTTTAAATTTTTATCATCTGGCAGTAAAACAACCAAACCATATTCATTAAACAAATAATGTACAAAATGAAAAGTGGCATGCTCAATCGTTAATCCTTCATTGTATGTTTTTTTTACAATATCTACAATGGCAGTTCCATTTTTTTCTACTGCTAATTGTCCTGCAATGCCATCAATAATTTGTAAAAAATCTTTATCAATAATCATTCTGCCCACAGCACCTGTTTGCTTGGTTTGCCATTTGTATTCAAAACCTTTTATGTGTACTTCGCCTAGTTCATCTAAGTCGGCATCTTCGCTGCCCATGTAATACACGGGTACAAAATTATTTTCGGGCATTGCTTCTTTTAGTTCTTCACAAAGTTTTATAGCATGCAATATTTTGTAAATAAAATATAAATGTCCTGTAAAAATATTAGGCTGATGGGCAGTGCAAACGGTAAAAGTGTTTTGGTTAGAAAGTGCTGCAATATTAGCTTTTAGCTTATCAGATATTTGTAATGCGGCGTATTGATTACTCAAAGTGTCCACCAATAATTTTCTATTTACGGGAAAGTTTTTTCTATCTGTAACAGCTTTTTTAAATCCAACAATATCTGCTTTGTAAGTATAAAAATTATCTAACGCACGCACTGCGTCTACATAATCCAAAACCAATTTGGAAAATGCGTTTGTTTGGCGATAAGAAATTTTATTAGCAGTAAACATTTAATTCATATTTTTTAACCACAAAGAAAATGAAGTAACAAAGAAAAAACATTTTCCAAACATTAATATAAATAACCTTTTCGATGATTATGCGATTTATTTCACATGCCACTCCTACGGAGTTCGACGCCACAATTACAATTCTTTTTTACTGGCATGTTGCTCCTATGGAGCTTTTTGTATCCAATTATGAGCCTCGTTAGAGGCGATATATCAGTAGAGAAAATTAACAAAACATAATCAGA
>JAYUJS010000414.1:0-7051 GCA_043765095.1 Ferruginibacter sp. | reverse complement strand
CTGAAGAATGGAGCAATTTGAAAACTGCTTTGTTTATGAAGTATATGGCTTATGATTTATCATCACACGAAACAGATTTTGAAATGACAAATGCTAAGTCATTTTTTAACCAAGAAGATTTTAATTTATTGTATCCCAGCAAGCAAGATTCTTTAGACCCAATAATACCAAAGGGTACAGCTTTTCCTAAACAAACTGTTTTTCCTTTAATTCCTAAAAATGTTGATTCTATCTATTTAAAAAATGGGCTGGTAACAGCAGAAGAATACTCAAAAGCAAACCCAGAAAATGGAAGCAATAATTGGGCAGTAGCTGGTAGCAAAACAAAAACAGGTGCGCCCATTTTATGCAATGACCCTCACCTTGGTTTAAATTTACCTTCTATTTGGTACGAAATGCAAATTTCCACACCTAATTTTAATGCATATGGTGCAAGCTTTCCTGGTGCACCTAGTATAATAATTGGTTACAACGATAGTTGTGCTTTTGGTTTTACAAATGGGGGTAGAGATGTAAGGGATTATTACGAAATAAAATTTAAGGATAAAACAAAAAAAGAGTATTGGTTTAATAATGCATGGAAAAAAACCGACATTGTAATTGAAAAAATTATAGTAAAAGGAAAACCAATATTATTAGACACTGTTGCATATACAGTTTTTGGACCAGTAATGTATGATGCAACTTTTAATGGAGGTAAACAAACAAACAATAAAAACTATGCTGTACGTTGGAAAGCACATGATGCTAGCAATGATTTACTAGTGTTTAATTTACTAAACCATGCAAAAAATTATACAGATTATAATGCAGCAGTAGTTAACCTTGTAACGCCTGGTCAAAACTGCGTATTTGCTTGTAAAAATGGAGATATTGCCATACGTACGCAAGGGGAGTGGCCAGCAAAATGGAAGGGGCAAGGAGATTTTGTAATGCCAGGCTTTGATAGTAGTTATATGTGGCAAGGCATGATACCACAAAATGAAGTGCCATTTCAATTTAATCCTATAAGAGGCTTTGTAAGTAGTGCAAATCAAAAACCTGTAGACGAAACCTATCCGTATTATATAGGTAGAGAATACCCAATTGTAAGAGGATTGGTAATAAATAAAAAGCTTAGTGTAATGCAACAAATAACTGCACAAGATATGATGACACTGCAAACAGATAATTTTAATTTGTATGCGCAAGAAATAATGCCAGTATTTTTTAAAAATATAAATGCAGGAAAATTTACTGCTGAAGAAGCTAAGTTTTTTAATATAATGAAAACTTGGAATTTTAAAAATGATGCAGATTCAAAAGGAGCTACAGTTTATAGTGAATTTTTTAAAAAATTTAAAGCAAACGTATATGATGATGAATTTTTAAAAGCTTCTGCACTAATAAAAAAACCGTTTGAAAGTACCCTTATAGAGGCAACTTTGCATGATACTGCGTACAAATTTTTTGATGATGTTTCTACCACAAATAAAGAAACTTTAGAAGATATTGTAACAAAATCATTTAAAGATGCTTCAAAGGAATTAAGTAAAATAGAAAAAGATGGTAAACTTGAATGGGCAAAAAATAAAGGAACACATATAAATCATTTATTAAAATTAGCACCATTTAGTAGAGCAAACTTACCAATTGGTGGTGGGGTTGGTATTATTAATGCTACCACAGACGACCATGGGCCTAGCTGGCGAATGATTGTTAGTCTTACTAAAAAAACTGAGGCTTATGGTATATACCCTGGTGGACAAAATGGAAACCCGGCAAGCAAATTTTATGATAATTTTATTGATAATTGGGCTGCTGGTAAATATTATCCTCTTTGGATGATGACAAAAGATGAAACAAAAGATACTCGAGTAAAATGGGTTATTAATTTTGGAAATTAATGCTTGGTTGTTTGGTTAATTTGTTTGTAAATTTTTTAACAATTTGGGATTAAGAATTAAATTACAATAAATTAATAACAAATAAAGAATTTCAAATAACGAATAACCATTAATAATAATCAAAAAATAATAAAAACAATTAAAAAAACTTCACAATGAAATTTATTATATCAATATTTTTAATAGCAGTATTAAGTTTTGCAGCTTGCTTATATTTACCTTGGTGGATAATAGCTATTACAAGTGCTATTGTTGCCTTCGTTATACCCCAAAAAAATGGGCTTGCATTTTTAGCAGGTTTTATGGCATTGTTTTTATTATGGGCTGGCTTAAGTTTTTATATTAGTAGTATGAACAATAATATATTAGCTCATAAAATTTCTCAATTATTTATAAAAGTCGATAATCCTACGATTTTGTTTTTATTTACTGGTACTATTGCAGGGCTTGTAGCGGGGTTTGGTAGTTTAAGTGGAAGGTTATTAAAAAAACTTTTTGTGAAGGCTGTTTAAAAAAAATAAAACTAGTTTGATATAAATAATACCTTTTATAAATTATAAATAGTCATAACTAAAGTGTTGTTAGGGTGAACTTGTAGAACCCAATTCTCATAAGGAAACCCGCCTTCCACAAGCTCAGGCCGACATCTTTTATTTTTAGAAAATTGGACTAAATTTAATTTTACAAATGGTATAAAAACGCCACCTGTAAGAGTGGCGTTTTTATTAAGAAATATATTTATAAATTACTTTCCTATTGGTTTATAATATCCCAAAGCCTCTTGCATGTATCCTTCTATTCTAGCTATACGATTTTCATCAGATGGGTGGGTAGATAAAAACTCTGGTTGTTTTTGGTTTCCAGCTGAATTACCTGCTGCGGCCATTCTTTTCCAAAAAGCAATAGCTTCTTGAGGGTTATAACCAGCCATTGCACAAAATATTAAACCAAAGTGATCTGCCTCATATTCTTGGTTTCTGCCATTTGGCAGCAAAGCACCTACTTGTACGCCAGGTGCAAAAACTTGATTAAACAAAGTGTTTACTTTTTCATTTTTTGCAGTAAATATATTTCCGACAACTTCTAGACCTTGTGCAAGTAAACCTTGGCTCATACGCTCATTTCCGTGTTTAGCTACTGCATGGCATATTTCATGCCCCATTACCACTGCAAGTGCTGCCTCATTTTGTGTAATGCCTAATAATCCTGAGTACACTACTACTTTTCCACCAGGCATGCACCATGCATTTACTTGTTTGTCGTTTACTAAATTATATTCCCAATTAAATCCTTCAAGTACTTTTCCTTTTCCTTGGTTTGTGTAATAATCTGTAATAGCTTTTGATACTCTTCTACCTACTCTACTTACCATTTCTGCATCTCTATTACTGGTAGGTGCCACTACTTTGGCTTGTGATAAAAAACTTTGATATTGTGTAAGAGCTTGTGCTTGTAATTCACTTTCGGGTATTAAACTTAATTGTTTTCTACCAGTTACTTCATTTCTGGGGCAAGAGGTCATAGTAGCCACAACTAAAATGGCAGTTATAAAATTGTAAACTATTTTTTTCATGTTAATATTTTGTTTGGTATTTTTAATCAATTGCCGTACCAAAAAATGTAAAGGAATTTGTAAATTATTTATGACGGTTTTTTCTTTTATCTCTGTGCTTTAGAATAGGAACTCTATTTTCCATCCCTTTAAGTAATTTTCCAATATTTTTTTGGTGTGTAAGTATAATTAAAACGGCTACTAAAAGCGCAAATAATCTATACAATGGTTCATGTTCATTCCATATCCACAATACAGATATTGGTAACATAATACCAGCAAGTATTGAACTTAGCGATACATAACGTGTAAGAAATAAAACCAATAAAAATACAGCGACACAGGATAAAGCTATTAATGGTTGTATTGCCACAATCATCCCAAATAACGTTGCTACGCCCTTGCCCCCTTTAAAATTTGCCCATATTGGAAACACATGCCCAAGCACAGCAGATAAACCTAGCCCAATCATAAAATTTGTTCTTTCTAAACTATTTATGTGTTGAAGATATGAAGGCATCAAATAAAATAACCCAACAGCTAACATACCTTTTAAAATATCGCTGCACATTACAATAGTGCCATATTTTTTACCAAGTACTCTAAAGGTATTAGTAGCTCCCATATTACCGCTACCATAATCTCTAATATCAATACCAAAATACTTTTTACTAATTATTAATGCTGTAGGTATTGACCCAATTAAATAAGCACATATTATGAGCAATAGTTCTTTCATTCGATTTGTTAAGATTAATTACACAACAAATATAAAGAAATTGTTAATTTTTTGCTGTTAATTTTTTAAATTTAGCTATCCATTAACGCACATTAAAGCCAACCAATTATCTTTTTTAAAAATCTCTTTTATTAATATACCTTGTTTTTGAATTACATTTTTTATATTTTGTTCATCATGCAGCATTATTCCGCTAAATAAAATAGTTCCATTTTCTTTTATAGCAGTTTTTATTGCCAAAATATGCTCTGTTATTATATTTAGGTTAATGTTTGCTAATAATATATCTACTTTTTCTGGTTGAATTGGTATAGTTTCAGCTTTAATAAGTGCAACGTTGCTGCAGTAATTAATAATTGCATTTTCTTCTGCATTTTCTATACTCCAGTCATCGCAGTCTATACCAAGTATTTTTTTTGCTCCCATTTTATCTGCTAAAATAGCTAACACTCCAGTGCCAGTACCAAAGTCAATTACAGTTTTATTTGTAAAATTAATTTGACTCATTTGCTGTACCATTAAAAATGTGGTAGCATGATGACCAGTTCCAAAACTCATTTTTGGGGTTACAATAATATCATAGCTATATCCTTCTTTATGTTTATGAAAGCCTGCTCTTATGTAAACAAATGGCTTAGTAGAATTAGGATACTCAACTTTTATAGGTTCAAAATCAGCTTCCCAAATGGCGTTCCAATTTTCTTTTTTAATAATTGAACTAGTAAATTTTATATCGTTTTCAATTATTGAAATAAATATATTTTCATCAAAATTACATGATGGTATAAAAGCTTTTAAACCATTCGTTTCTTCTTCAAAACCATCAAAACCTATTTCATTAAGTTGAGCTATTAATATTTCAGCTTGGGTTTCGGTAATATTGGTGAAATGTATTTGTAGGTATTCCATTTTGTAAAATATTGTTAGATTATTTATAAAAGTTTGAATGCAACTAAAATATTTCTATTTTTTTGACTAGCCAAAGTATAAGGTGGTTAAAAATAGAAATAAAATTTGTAGATATACTTTTAATCAACCACAATTAAAAAACCAAAGTAAAATTAAAATATAATAATGCTTCAATAAATATTGTAAAGTAGTGAATGTTTAATATTCTTTTTTAGTTATGATTTCTTTGCATTTTTTACTTTTTTCTGTATCCAGTTTTTTTAAAATATTAATTTTCATTTACTCAAAATTATTATATTATTTATATTTGGTTATTTTTACCCAATATGAAAAGTATAACTCTCAATAAAAATATAAGCCGCAGAGTAGAAAGTGGACACCCTTGGATATTTGCTAATGAAGTAAATACTGGTAAAGAAAGGGATACCAACGCAACGCCAGGTGAAATAGTGGATGTATTTACTTTTGATAAAAAATTTATAGGTAAAGGTTACTACAATCCCAAATCGCAAATATCTGTTAGGCTATTAACAAGAGATAAAAATGAACTTATAAATGATAATTTTTTCCTTAACAAAATAAAAGAAGCTTGGGAGTATAGAAAAAAAATTGGGTATGAGGAAAATTGTAGATTAATATTTGGCGAAGCTGATGATTTGCCACAATTGATAATAGATAAGTTTAACGATTATTTTGTAATACAAACATTAGCCCTTGGTATAGATGTGTGGAAACATGCTATAGTAAAGGCTTTGAATATATTGTTTAAACCTAAAGGTATATACGAACGAAATGATGTGCCAGTACGAGAGCTTGAAGGTATGGAGCAGCACAAAGGATTTTTGAGTGCTGAATTTGATACCAATATTGTAATACAAGAAAAAAGTAGTGATGGAAAGCTAGGTATAAAAATGCATGTAGATATTGCCAATGGGCAAAAGACAGGTTATTTTTTAGACCAACAAGACAATCGTTTTGCTATAAAAAATATTGTAAAAGATGCTGATGTATTGGGTGCATTTTGCTACACAGGTTCTTTTGAAATAAGTGCTGCACATTTTGGTGCAAAATCTGTTTTGGGTCTTGATATTTCTCAAAATGCAATTGATATGTGTAATAAAAATGCAGCCTTAAATGGTTTAGAAGATATTTGCAGTTTTAAATGTGTAAATGCATTTGATTTATTAAAAACATTATCTAAAGAAGAAAAAAAATGGGATGTTGTGATGTTAGACCCACCTTCGTTTACAAAAAGTAGAAGTAGTATAGATAAAGCTGTGGCGGGTTATAAAGAAATAAACTTGCGTGGAATAAAGCTTGTGAAAGCTGGTGGTTTCTTAGTCACCTCCAGTTGTACAAACCTTGTAAACCCTACTTTATTTTACGATATAATATTAATGGCAGCAAAAGATGCAAAGCGTAGAGTAAGACAAGTTATTTTTAATGCGCAATCTGCCGACCACCCCATTATTAGTGGGCAAGAAAATACACACTATTTAAAGTTTTTAATAGTACAGGTTTTGTAATAAAAGCAAATGAATGCTACAATACAAAATAAATTAATTAAATCTTAGTCGTTTATTTTAAAATTTTTTATGAAAAAAATCTTGCTGGCTATCCTTTACATAGCTTTTGTAATAGAAGCAGCACTTAGTTTTTTATGTTTTTTTATGCCTGCAAAAGCACTTGAATTATTTGGAATGCAATACAATAAAGAATTTGCTTTTTTGGGCTATATTATTGCATGGTTTTTATTATTGGTAACTGTTTTAATTGGATAGAGACCGTTGCAAAAACCGGTCACTAAACCTCCCTGTTAATTTTTTCGTTTTTTTGTTGATTTAGCTACTTAATTTTTTCATTTTGGTTCATTTTTTGTTTTTTATTTTCGTTATTTGGAGTTTTTTACTCCTTTTCAACCCTTATTTGGCTGATAAATTTGCATTGGACATAACTATCCCAGGG
>JAYUJS010000413.1:0-2637 GCA_043765095.1 Ferruginibacter sp. | reverse complement strand
CAAAAGAATAGCCAGTGACCTACACGATGGCGTAGGACAATTAATGACAGCAGCTTGGCTTAATATGCAAGCTATGAACGAAAATGCAAAAAATGCAGATAGTGAAACCAAAGAATTGTTACAAAAAACTATGCACTTGGTAGATGAAAGTTGTAAAGAAGTAAGAGCAGTAAGCCATAATATGATGCCTAATGCCTTGCTTAAAAAAGGCTTGGTAAATGCAGTGAGAGAATTTTTACAACAAATAAATATAAAATCAACCAAAATAAATTTACAAACTGACGGACTAAATAACCCTCTGCCAAATCATATAGAGACAGTGCTGTATAGGGTTATACAAGAAAGTGTAAACAATGTAATAAAGCATGCACAAGCCACCAGTTTAGATATTAATATTAACCAAGATGAAACTGGTATAGATGTAATGATTGAAGATAACGGCAAAGGATTTAACTTTAGCGAAGCAAATAAAAAAGATGGCATAGGTTTGCAAAATATAAAAAGCAGAATAGAATATTTGAAAGGAACAGTAGAATGGAACACCGCCGAAAATAAAGGAACATTAGTGGCCATACACATACCCGAAACAAAAAATGAGTAGCAGCAATAAAATAAGATTAGCAATGGTAGATGACCATCAAATTATAATTGATGGCATAACTGCATTGCTTAAACAGGATGAAGTATTGGACATAGTTGTAACTGCAAACTCAGCAGAAGCCATGCTTCAAATGCTACACAAAAAAGAGGTAGATATTTTATTGACAGATGTGGTGATGGATGGCATGAGTGGACAACAATTGGCTAAAGAAGTTAAAACCATTTTTCCTCAAATAAAAATAATAGCACTAAGCATGAGCGGTGTAGGCGAAACGGTGGAAGAAATGATAAATGATGCCGATATATCTGGCTACTTATTAAAACAAACGGGCAAGCAAGAATTAAAAGAAGCAATAAAAAAAGTATTTAATGGAGAACAATATTTTCAACCACTTGTATTAGACGAATTGGCTAAGCATGCAAATATAAAATCCGAAACTACAGCTGCACATCTTACCATAAGAGAAAAAGAAATAATACAATTGCTAGAAAAAGATTTATCTAATAAAGAAATTGCCGAAACTTTATTTATATCAATACTTACGGTAGAAACCCATCGCAAAAACATTCTTAGAAAAACGGATACTAAAAATTTGCTAAGCCTAATAAAATGGGCTTATGAGCATAAAATTATTATTAAATAGTTTATCCTTTATTCAAAAATACCCTTTAGACGGTATATACAGCCAAATGCACGCATTTACCTTGCATGCATAATGGAGAACTGTACAAAATACGCATTTTGTCGTATAGCTAGGTTCACATTAGATATTAATTTTATTAAAACTACTGTGAATGAAAAAATTACTATTTTTTGTATTAACAATATTATTGCTTAATACAATTGTAAATGCCACACAATTAGCAGGTTCTTATACCATTAATGCTGCTGCGCCTGCAACCACCAATAATTTTCAAAACGTATTAAGTGCTATAAGATTTTTAAATGGAGGTTCCCGCACCGATGCTGGGCCAAATAACGCTTCCCCATTTGGCGTAAGCGGGCCGGTAATATTTAATTTGTCGCCAGGGAATTATCCTGAAAATATTACGGTGAATGCTACAACAGGGGCATCGCTTACGAATACCATCACCATTCAAAAATTACCTGCGTCGGTGGGCGAAGTCGTTTTTAACACCAGCGTATCTACAGGGCTTTCTATTTTTAACATGAGCAGCCAAACAGGTAGGTATTATGTTTTAAAAAACTTGCGCTTTCAGCCAACCGTTACCACTATTGGTGGAGGTATATCTTCAATAATTAACAATGCTTACTTTCTTACAGTAGATAATTGCATTTTTGACCATGCAAATATTGCTACAAATAATATTTTTGATTTTTACCTTAGTTCTGAAGTGCTGGTAACTAATTCTACATTCTTCAATTCGCTTTCAACAGCTAAATATCAGGGTGGGGTTTTTTCAAACTCTTTTTATATGAGTTTCAATAATAATATTGTAAAAAACACGGCGTTTAATGTAATTTATTTGCGTACAGCAACCTTTAATACTTTTCAGCAATGTGGCATTACCGTTACTCCAACACAGGAAGTATTTATCTCCAGTTTCAATGACAATATTCTAAATAATGCAACAATAAATGTTGCAAGTATGTACACAAACTCTACATTTAATATCGAGCGAAATAAAATAAATATTGATAGGCAAAATTTTCCAGATGTTTATACAACCGCCACCGATGCAATTGGCCACGGCATTTCATTTACACCATTCGGTGCAAGCCCCGCAGTATTAAGGATCGTTAATAACTTTATAAGCATCAACCAAAATACTTTGCCAGTAGGTACTTCAGGTATCTATACCTCAGGCAACTTACAATATTCTGCATTTATTTATCACAATACAGCTTCTGTAAACAGTACACAACAAACTGTATATCCATTAAGTGGTACGGGCGGATTGGTAAAAAATAATATATTTAGCAGCAGTGGCGGTGGTGTTGCGGCAATTGAGGTGAGCGAGCTTACAAGGGCTTATAACAATTATTATTCAACCGCTATACCTGCATACGTAGGC
>JAYUJS010000412.1:0-2639 GCA_043765095.1 Ferruginibacter sp. | reverse complement strand
ATAGCCTCCACCAATAGCATATACGCCAAAAAATGCTGCTATAGATACAAAAAACCCTATCCAATAAATACCTTTTGATTTTTTTGTAGTTTCCATTTTGTTTAATTTTTGCAAATATAAAGTGGGAAAGGTAGATTTTAGTGTTTTTATATCATTTTTTTATTGTGATAACGAATTGATTGAGTTATGTCATTCAAAAAAGTAGCATCCACTATTTTACTATTTAATTATATTGATAATCATTATATCCGCCAAGTATCTGATCTAAATGATATACTTTGTTACAATTTGTTCAGGTTAACATATTGCTATCTATTATTTGCCATTGTTTTCTTTCGGCTACTGATAGTTTTTTGGCAGAAGGTAATTGAGAAAGCGGTGCAAGAATAATTCTGCCATCATTTAATTTAACAGAGATTTTGCCTCTTACATTAAAAGAATTTTTTTATGGCAGGTTGTATATTTATGAAACCTGCCATCGATTGAATTTTATTTTACATCTTTTTTAATCTTTTTTTTGAGTTCAATCATTTTCACTTTTCCTTTAGCCTCATACGGCTCTATTTGCTTCTTTAAAGTTACAATTTTTGTTTCTATTACTTTTTGTATTTCGTTTTAGTTCTTATGTGGTCAAGTCGCCCATTTCAAAAATAGAGAAATTATCTAACCATATTTTAGCAGAACTATTAAACCCTTTCTTTAAATTAAAAAAATGCAAATGCTGCCTTTCTGTAAAATCAAAAGCTACAAAGAAAAAAAAATGATTTCTACCATGCTATTTTGGGCATATACAAATTTAAATATTTTTTCCATGTAGCATACAATTATTCACTCAATTATTCCCCCACCAAATCTACTCGCTTCTTTCTAAACTTCTTCGGGTCGCTACCATCCATTTGTACAATAGCAGGATAAAATTTTCCTACTACTTCCACCAAAGAAGTTTGGCTTTTCATTACTTCGTGTATGTCTTTGTATGCAAAAGGTGCTTCATCTAATCCGCCACCAATAAGCTTTACGCCAAAGTCTTTCAACGCTTTTCGCATAGCCTCATGGGTAATATTTGCCAAGGCTTTGCTACGGCTCATTTTACGCCCTGCACCGTGGCTGGCAGAATTTATAGCTGCTTCATTTCCTTTTCCTTTTACAATAAAACCTGGCGCCGTCATACTGCCTGGTATAATACCCAATACATTTTTCCCGGCTGGTGTTGCACCCTTTCGATGTACAATTACTTCTTGTCCGTTGTACATTTCTTTCCATGCAAAGTTGTGGTGGTTCTCTACCATAGCCAATGGTTTTTCGCCAATAGAATTTGCAATTTTTTTATGAATTGTATGATGACATGCACTTGCATAATCGCCTGCAAGGTTCATAGTCAACCAATATTCATTGCCTGCTTCGGTATCTAAATCTAGCCATGCCAAATGTTTTGCTTCTTTAGGCAAAGGCGTAGTTTGCATAGCTATTTGTGTGTAGTGGTTGGCAATGTTTGCGCCCAACCCACGGCTACCGCTATGGGTAAGCAAACCTACATACTCACCCACAGGAACACCCATCGGGTTTTGTGCATCGCTAATTTCAATTTTTCCAAACTCTACAAAATGATTTCCACTACCGCTAGATCCCAATTGCCTTAATGCTTTTTGTTGCAATATTTTTAGCATATTTATTTCGGTAAATTCTTTTCTATCCAATACTTCATGCTCGGTTTTTTCTGAAAACTCTCTTCCTGCACCAAACAATGTATTCGCCACCAACTCTCGTTGAAAATACGCTTCACGTTTTTTTAATTCGCTGGGCTCTATAGCAAAAATACTTAAGCACATTCGGCATCCAATATCCACACCTATAGCATAAGGTATAATGGCATTGTTTGTTGCTAGCACGCCTCCAATGGGCAATCCATAGCCTTGATGCGCATCTGGCATTAATGCACCTGCAACTGCTACTGGCAATTTTGCTGCTATCTCCATTTGCTTTAATGCAGCTTCTTCAATATGCTTTGCACCAAATACATTGTAGTCAATTCCTTTTTCGTTTAGTAGAACAACCTCCCTAAACCCTTCCGAAGGAGGGACTTGCGCACTCACTAAAAAATTGGCAATCTTTTCTAATTTATCGTCCGCTAAATAATTTTCTGGCGTAGCCAATATATCTTTTAATATTTGCAAAGCTTCTTCTTCTGTGCTGTGTTTAAAATGTATACTCATGGCATGCATTGCCACACTTACTACTGGCCCTTCTTCGTAACCAATAGCTCTTATTTGTTTTCCTGTTAATTTTAATTTGCTCATTTTAGTTTGTTTGAACCTATAAGGACTCAAAGTATTTCACTAATAACACAAGGTTTTTCTGTGAACTTTGAGTGTTTTCGCTTTATGTACTTTGTAGGTAATTTTTTTAATTTTTTTACTATACCATCTCTATTCACATCTTTTACAAAACAAATTTACCTATAGATTTATTTACCAAGTCCACAATATAATTTGATAAATTGTAATCCGTTTCTAAAATATGGTCTATGTTAAAATCAAAGTTTCTCAATGTCCTTACAAACGCTTCGTAATCTAAATATTTAAAAGAATCAATATAAAATACATTAAAAAAGTAAACCTGCTGCCCTTTAATTTTGTAAA
>JAYUJS010000411.1:0-2642 GCA_043765095.1 Ferruginibacter sp. | reverse complement strand
AGTAAGTCTCTTTTAGTTTTTGGTAAATAAATACAAATATCTTTTAGTGTTGTATGCCCTCCAATTAAATAAATAGGAATATCATTTTCATTGCAAATTATATCTCTCCACCTTTTTAAAGTTTCATACAATTCAGGGTTGGGGGAGTCTGTAGTGCTGTTCCGTTTGCTAGATGCATATACAGAAATATTAAACTTTGTTTGTGCATAATTTAGTTTGTGCTGCAAATAAGTAGTAATAGAAAATGGTTTTGTACAATATTGCAAATTGTATTCTGTAGCATGTAGCGCATTTATTGTACTAGTTAAATGTTCGTTTATAACATCAGCAGTTTCTCTAAGTTCTGTAATCAAAGGCTGGTTTTTTAGCACATCTATATACGAATTAAATTTTGCTAAAAAGTGTGTAGCACCAACAGTAATGCGGCTTTGCAAGGCTTTGTTTTTTTCTACCGTAGGCTCATCTTTAAGCAAAGTATTTATCTGACGTATAAATTTTAAGCCATTTGTTTTCTCAGTAGTAAACTCATGCAGCAAGTGGGCTATCCATTCTCTTGCGCCATTATTCAATTTTCCACTTTCTGCATCTATGTGAAAACGCAATTGCAACAGCGCATCATCTACATCATAAAAAGCAAATGTTTCCTCCAATAATTGTTGGGTGTATACTTGCCTTGCGCCTTCAAACCTATCAGCAAGTGAGCCTTTGTGTGTAAGGTTTTGCTGCCCTTTGTTTACTTGCTCATTATCTTTTATAGCATGCTGCGGTATTTTATTTAGCAACACAATTCCGCCTAAGCTTGTGCATCTACTAAGTGCCACATACACTTGCCCGCTGCTAAAAGCACTTGCCGCATCTATCATTATTTTATCAAACGTAAGCCCTTGGCTTTTGTGTATTGTAATAGCCCAAGCCAAGCGCAGTGGGTATTGTGTAAATGTGCCCACTACTTCTTGTTCAAGTTTTCCATCCGCTTTATTTAAAGTATACTTGCTATTGTCCCAAGTATCTTTGCTAACATCTATAATAAATCCATCGCAGTTTACTTTTATTTTATCGTGGCTTATTTCACTCACCACGCCTATCTTCCCATTAAAATATTTTTTTTCTACCGGGTCATTTTTTATAAACATTACTTGTGCATCTTTCTTTAACATAAGTGCCGCATCAGCAGGGTACGTACTTTCAGGGAAATCTCTTTCTATTTCTGCTTTGTATATAAATGGCGAAGTATTTAGTTTTTCTATTTCGCTATTGTTTATAATGTTTGCTTGGTTATTGTGAGATGTTAATGTAATATATTTTTCATCGTATGCAGGCCTAAAAGCAGCAATGTATCTATCGTTCAGCATTTCAAAATCATCCGCTGTCATGCTATTGGTACGCACGCTATTCAGTAAATCTACAAAGGACTGTTCTTTTTGTCTGTATATTTTATTCAGTTCTATGAGTACAGGTTGTTGCTCCTTTACCGCCATGCTATCAAAGAAAAATGGAGATGCATAATACTCTTGCAAAATATTCCACTCGTGGTTTTGTGCTACAGGTGGCAGCTGATGCAAATCGCCAATGCACAATAATTGTACAGCACCAAAAGGCGTATTGTAATTTCTTCTAACACTTTTTAGCAACGTATCTATTGCATCCATTACATCGCAACGCACCATACTTATTTCATCTATCACCAACAATTCCATTTTGCGAAGTAGGTTAAGCCGCTGCTTATTGTACTTTATTTTTTTGAGCAGCTCATCTTTGTTATTTGTAGTAGGTAAAAACGGATGAAAAGGTAATTGAAACAAACTGTGCAACGTAACACCACCTGCATTTATAGCCGCCACACCTGTAGGTGCAGCTACTATCATATTTTTGGTACAATTATCTCTCAAGTATTTCAAAAAAGTTGTTTTACCCGTACCTGCTTTTCCTGTTAGAAAAACATTTTCTCCCGTTTCAGTTACAAATCGATATGCTAGTTCAAAAACTTCGTTGCGCTCTATGGTTGTATTCGTCATGTTAATTAAAAAATTGTAAACTATTTATTTACCCAAAGTAAAAAATATTTTTTGAAGGCTAAAAATACTGATTCCTTTTTTTAGGAGCATCAATATTTTTGCTATTATGAACATTTGTAACCCTGCTATTCGCTGCAAGTCCTCGCCTTCGTTCCTCAGGCTGTGGGCTTTCCGCTTCTATCAGGGCTAGGTTGAGCAGTAGTTTTTCAATTAGCTTTTACCATATCGTATCCCATAGGCTATGTCATTTCCACGGGTTGCACCCGTAGTTATACATATTCAACTTTTTCAGGCTTGGTCTATTATGAAACTTTTTTAGCACATCATTTTCAACCTAATACTATTGGAAGTTTGTTATTTATATTCTGCCAACCACGAAGTGGTTTCATTTGCATAACTACGGGTGCAACCTGTGGGCATTATAGAGGTGTGCAATTGTGCACCTCTATTATACAGCTACGCCACCATACTACCTGTAGCTTTACCCAACATCAACAACTCGTTCACCTGTATTTCAGTAATGTATTGTTTGTTGCCTTCTTTATCCATATAATTACGATTTACCAATTTACCTTCAATGGCAACTTCTGTTCCCTTTACCAAATACTTTTCAGCAATGTCTGCTAC
>JAYUJS010000410.1:0-2648 GCA_043765095.1 Ferruginibacter sp. | reverse complement strand
ATGGAAATTGGAAAGGATATACTGGCAAAAAAATAAAATACATAGTAAATATTGGCATCGGCGGTAGCGACCTTGGGCCCGTAATGGTAACTGAGGCTTTAAAACCCTACTGGGTAAATGGAATACATACATTTTTTGTAAGCAATATAGATGGTACACATATTGCCGAAACTTTCAAAAAAATAAATGCAGAAGAAACGCTTTTTTTAATTGCTAGTAAAACATTTACCACACAAGAAACCATGACCAATGCACATGCTGCAAGAGAATGGTTTTTAAATAATGGTGGCAAAGTAGAAGACATAGCAAAACATTTTGTAGCATTGAGTACAAATAAAGTGGATGTAGAAAAATTTGGTATTGACCCACAAAATATGTTTGTTTTTTGGGATTGGGTTGGCGGTCGCTACAGTCTTTGGAGTGCTATTGGTTTAAGTATTGCACTTACTATTGGCTACGAAAATTTTGAAGAATTATTAAAAGGTGCGCATTCAACCGACATTCATTTTAAAGAAACCAGTTTCGAAAAAAATATTCCAGTATTAATGGCTTTAGTAGGTATTTGGTATCGTAATTTTTATGGAACATCATCAGAAGCAATTTTACCTTATGACCAATATTTACATAGGTTTTCGGCATATTTTCAACAAGGAAATATGGAAAGCAATGGCAAATATGTTGATAGAAATGGTAGAAAAATTATCTACCAAACAGGATCAGTTATTTGGGGCGAGCCTGGTACTAATGGGCAACACGCTTTTTACCAACTTATACACCAAGGTACTGAAATTATACCAGTAGATTTTATAGCCCCAGCAGTAAGCCACAACCCCATAGGTGAACAGCATACCATTTTAATGAGTAATTATTTTGCACAATCAGAAGCATTGATGAATGGCTCTGAAAATGAAAATGTATATCGCATTTTTGAAGGCAATAGACCTAGTAATTCATTTTTAATAAATAAAATTAAACCCTATTCACTTGGTGAGTTAATAGCTTTTTATGAGCATAAAATATTTACGCAAGGTGTGCTTTGGAATATTTTTAGCTTTGACCAATGGGGTGTAGAGCTTGGTAAAAAACTAGCTGTAAATATTCAAAAAGAATTGATAGGTAATGATATTGTCTATAATCATGATAGCAGTACCAATGGTTTAATAAATGCTTTTAAAAAATTAATATAAATTTTACACATTAAATCATTAAGTTTTGAAGATATTTAAAAATTCCCTTAAACTTTAAATGTTAAAATTTGTTAAAGTTTATTTTATATTATAACCACTATTCATTAAATAATAACCATATATATATTAGTAATAATTTTAAAGCAATTTTTTTATAGTATAATTTATCCACCAATAAAATATAGTGGCACAATAATTGGTTTTTACTTAAAAATTTTATTATGAAAAAATTATTGTTATTATTTATCGTTGCATTTTCTTTTTTAGCAACAGATGCGCAATCTAAAAAAAGAAATAAAAAACATTTAAAGAAGCCTAATAAAACTGCTTTACACAAAGCTAAATTTGCAAAAAAAGAAGCTGCAAAAAAAATAGCAAGAGCAGAAAAAATAAATGCATTATACGGACAAGACTCAGCAAGAATAGCTTTTGATAAAATGTATGACTTACAAAAAGATAGCGAAAGCATTGCATACTATGAAGCTGGAAAAAAATACCTTGACAGTAGCTTTAAATCAAAATATAAAGTATCTAACGAAAAAAAAATAGCTTGGGATAAAGCAGAAAAAAACCAAGCTGACATAATAAAAGCATCAAAGCTTAATGATTACCAAGCTCAGCAAGTAAGGTATATTAATTTTGAATATAGTAAAAAAGCAAATCTATTGGAAAAAAGAAAAGATGCTATAAATAAAGATTATGAACTATCCCTCTTAAATATAGAAAGGAGAAGTAAAATTAAAATAATTGTTGGAAAATTAAAAGAGAGAAAAATAGAGAAAATTCGTAAAAAAATAAATGAAAAAAATGGTATAGATGAGGAAACTGCTTGGATAGATTACGCAACAAATTATATGAAAAACTAGGTTATACTGGTTAAAAAAAAAGCTGATACGTGAAACCATAGCGTTATCAGCTTTTTTTAATCTTGTTTTAAATGGCTTTCAATTAGCTTGTTCCAATCATCTTGCTTTTGAATTATTTGTCCATTATTTGTTTCTTTATCATAATCATTTTGCATTTTATTCATAAAAGCTGTGCAATCATTGTAAATTTTAGTTAATATTATTCCCATATTAGTTGTATTTAGTAAAGCCACTTTTATTTTTTTAGTAAACATTTTAGCGGCAATATAAGTTATATCAAAATGGTGCTGCTCATGATTTAAAATGTATGATGTGTTTTTTCCTTTACGTACCCATGAGTTTTGCTTATCAAAATAACAATAAATATTTACCGAAATTTCTCCTTTGCCATCTATAGTATGCATAGCAGACTTATAGCCAAAACCAGAAGCGGTAATAGCAGCAACCGGCGCTGGTTGTGTAGGCAAGCCTTTAAAGTCACTCCACATAAGTTTTTTTGCAGTATTATAATAAATAGTATTAAATGGTTCTAGTTTGGTTTTTTCTGTCCATGAAATAATAGTAGATACTTGAGCAATTGCGCTAGCAGAAAATA
>JAYUJS010000409.1:0-7096 GCA_043765095.1 Ferruginibacter sp. | reverse complement strand
ATATTATTTATTCAAAAAAATTACAGCCAGAGAAAGCACTCAACATAGGTATAAACATTACACAAAAATTTGATGCTAAAAATATATCAGGATATATCAGTACTGATTTTTATCAAACAAATTTTAGTAACCAAATTTTCCTGATTATAATACCGACCCTAAAATACCTACAAAACCACAGGCATTAATCCCATTACATTTGGCAAAGCAGATAATGCACATGATTATATTGGTTTTGAAATGAAAATATTAATAGGCTTACTTTTTATATCAGTTGTTTTTTTTTCTTTGGTAGTGATATTTACCAATACAGTTTGCCCATTTTTTTTGAAAATAATGTTTTAAAAATGGTAGGCTTGGTTCTTACTCATGTTTCTCTTTTATGGATAGCCATAGCCCAATATCAAATGAGCAATAGTTGGAGCATAAGTATTGATGAAAAAAATAAAGCAGACTTAGTAAAAAATGGTATTTTCTCCATCAGCATAAACCCTATTTTTTTAGGAATGATAATATGTGTGTTAGGTATATTACTAATCATACCAAATGCCTTAAGTTTTTTTACAACAACGTATACCTATTTCATTTTACAAATTCAAATAAGATTAGAAGAAGTGTTTTTGCAAAGGCAGCATGGGAAGGTGTATTTTGCTTATAAAAAGAAAAAAAAGGATATTGCAATAAAAAAAGCGACGAAAATACATTTTAAACTTGTGGCTTTTTCCTTAATTTTAATTATAGTTTTGCTCCAATACTAATAAAAAAAGTTCTTCCATCTGCGGGTAATGCACCCGGTCCAGGGTAGCCTCCAGCACGCCGAGTAAAATACCTTTTATCAAAAACATTATTTACACCAGCTTTTATTTTTATACCTTTTATTAATTTGTACCCTGCTGTTATATCAGTAATGTTGTAAGAAGGTATTATCCCATTCTGTGCGTTTGCCGTAGGTATTTCTGTATTATTTGCATCGCTGTATGCAGCACCTACACTACTTAATTGTGTTGTTAATATTAAATCTTTATATCCAAATGTTAATCCTCCTCTAAAAATGTTTTTTGGTGCATTTTCTACAAATTTTCCTTTAGTTGTTGCAACTTTATGGTCGCCACTATATTTTGCATCTGTATAACTATAAGTACTAAAAACAATAACGTCTAATTTGTTGTTTTTTATTAATGCTTTGGCAATATTTATTTCTGCATAAACCTCTAAACCTTTGCTAGTACTTGCTCCTACATTTGTTATTAATCTAGAATTAGTGCCAGTTGGTGTAATAGTGCCTACACGATTGTTATATTGTAAATAATAATAACTTACATCAAACTGAAGATAATTTTTTATTTTTCCTCTATAGCCCAAATCAATATTGTATCCTTTCGAATCTTTCAAATTATCATCAACCACATCTGTTGTTGGTGGAGCTTGCAAGTTTGCAAATTGAATAGGTCTGTATGCTTGTGCTGCATTTGCATATATTTCAGTTGTATTAGTAATATGGTACTCCGCACCTATACCTGCTAATACAAAACTTCTACTACGTTTTATATTTTGCAAAATTATTTCTTGCCCAGTGGTTGTATATCCATCCCGCCCATTTGCATCACCATTTAGCCATTCGTATCTTAATGCAGGTATAAGTAATATATTTTTATTTATACGAAAAATATTTTCTACAAATAATGCTGCATTTTTTGAATTAAATTGAACATCTCTAGGATAATTACTTTGCGTTGATATATCATAATCTTTGCCTTTAGTACCTTTCCCTTCTGCCCTACGAGAGGTAGAGCCTGTATAAAAACGTATACCTGCTGAAATAGTATTTTTCATTTTGCCTAAATTATAATTTGTAATAATCCTACTTTCTATGCCATAATTTCTATAATTATCAATATTTACTATTCTATTATTGTAAGCCAATGTAGCAGCATTTATACTATCTTTTACAGTAATGGATTGTAAAAAACCTACGCTATTTCTATCGCCAATTGTACCAAATAATTTTGTGTTCCAAATAGTATTATTATTTATTTTATAATTTGCAATAATTGCTGGTGTAGTCCATTTTAAGTCAAACCAATTTCTGCTGCGAAAACTTTGTTGTGCATTTTCTTTCAGCTGCATATCCGTAAGCCCACCAGGCTGCTGGCTGCGTACATGCGAGCGCATAAGCTCTGCTGTTAATGAAAACTTTTTTGTGAATTGGTATGTTATAGTTCCAAAACCAGCATTAGAATTATAAACACTATTTTCTCTCCATCCATTTCCATTTCTATGGTCAAAAAAACTATAATAATTTACTTTGCCTTTTTTACCACCAATGGCATTATAACTATTAAACAATCCATTGCTGCCAATGGTTTGCTGTGTTTCTAATTCTATGGGTTTATTTATTTCACTACCATTTCGCAAAATGTAATTTACCAGTCCGCCAAATTGTGGTCCATACTGCAAAGAACCTTGTCCTCTTACAATTTCTATGCGCTGTACGGCTTGTAATTGTGGGTTGTAATATGCCTCGGGGTAACCAAATGGGTCTGCTGCAATATCATACCCATTTTGTCGCACATTAAATTCCCAACTTCTATTTGGGCTAAGCCCACGAGCAGCAATACCAATTTGCAAACCACTTGGATCACTTTCCCAAATATGAATACCAGGTACTTTAGCTAAAACTTGCCGCATGGTATTTGTAACCACATTACCCTGCACATTATCCATTACAATCAACGAATTTTTTTTACCTGCATATATATTTGTACCTACAATTTCAGGCATTTGTTGGTAATCACTTTTGCTATTTCGTCCAACTACAGTAATATCTTGTAAATATTTTACAATATTTGTATCTTCTACAATTTTTGTTTCTTTTACTTGTGCTTTACCACCTTCAATTTGCAAAAACAACACACAAATTATTATTCCTAATTTTTTATACATATATATTTATTTAGGGAGCAAAAATCTTTATTTATTATTTTAAATGTTATAGCTATTGGGAAAACAGTTTTCATATTCGGGAAAAATAAAAATGCAACTTATTTGTTAGGCAAGTCTAACTTTTGTTAAATTTGTTAAATGAGTTTAAAATTAATAGTACTTTTTATAAGTATATTTTTTCTTTTTATAAAAGGGTATACACAAACAGCTATACAAACAGATAGGCCAGACCAAACTTAATGCCCTTTCGTAACCCCCAAAGGATTTTTGCAAGTTGAAAATGGTTTTGTGTATGAAAAGACTGATATAGATAATTATTTTATAACCTTGCCTACCATACTTTGGAAATATGGAATAAGCAAAAATGTTGAGTGTAGATTAATTACAGAAGCCAATACCGTCAAATCTTTTGACAATAAAATATCAGGCTTCGTACCTACTATTGTTGGCTTTAAAATAAGTGTAAGTGAAGAGAAAGGTTTTATACCTGTAACAGGTTTTATTGGGCATTTAACTTTACCCAATGCAGCCTCTTCAAATTTTAAAGCAACTTATTTTGCACCATCTTTTCGTTTTAATATGCAACATACTCTTAGCAAAAAAATTACATTAGCTTACAACCTTGGTGCAGATTGGGATGGAGAAATTCCCGAACCTACTTTTATTTATACCCTCACAGCTGGTATTACCATTACAGAAAAGTTAGGTACTTATATTGAACTCTATGGGTTTGCTCCACAAAATAATGTAACAGACCACAGAGCAGATGGTGGTTTTACTTATTTAATTACAAACGATGTAATGGTAGATGTTTCAGCAGGCTTTGGCATTACAAAACAATCTCCAAATAGTTATTATGCATTGGGGTTTTCGTATAGGTTTAATGTTAAGAAAATAAAAAAGTAACCTGATATTTAACCACCTTTTTACCTACATGCTGGTGTAAAACCTCTTAATTCTTTAACTATTAAAGCAAAAGCTATTTTTTCCTTATCTTCGTAGGCATACCCTTTTTTTTAGGGATATTTATATTTTACGAATAAATAAAAACAAAATTAAAAATGGATTCAATTATAATTTACATCATTACTGGAGCTGTAGCGCTTGTGGCGGGCATCTTTGGAGGCAAAATGTTTTTTGCCAAAAATACTGATAAGCAAGTACTAGAAGCTGAAAAACAACTATTAGAAGCCGAAATACAATCAAAAAAAGTAATTGCTGATGCACAAATAAAGGCAGACACTTACAAAAGAGAAAGAGAAATAGAAGCCAAAGAAAAATTTGCTCAGCTAAAAATAGATAGTGAAAAAGATGTGATGCTTCGGACACAGAAAATAACAGAAAATGAAAATAAACTGAAACAAAAAGAACAAAGCCTTAGCCAAAAAGAAGCCAATGCAGACAAGCTTGCTAAAGAGAATGAAACCATAAAAGAAAATTTAAACAAGCAAACTGATATTGTAAATCAAAAACGTACAGAACTAGAAAAACACCAAGAAGAGCATATACGCAAACTAGAAAAAGTAGCTGGCTTAAGTGCAGAAGAAGCAAAAACACAGTTGATAGAAGGCTTAAAAGAATCTGCTCATGCACAGGCGGTAGTGTTGCAACAAGAAATAATAGAAAATGCAAAGACAAACGCAAATAAAGAAGCAAGAAAAATTGTAATACAAACGATACAACGTACTGCAGCAGAGCAAGCAATTGAAAACTCTATCACCGTTTTTAATTTAGAAAGTGATGAAATAAAAGGTTCTATCATTGGTCGTGAGGGTAGAAACATACGTGCTATTGAAGCTGCAACTGGTGTAGACCTTATTGTAGATGATACACCAGAAGCAATTGTACTTTCATCGTTTGACCCTTTACGCAGAGAAATTGCCCGCTTATCGTTACAACGTTTGGTGGCAGATGGTCGCATACACCCAGCACGTATAGAGGAAGTAGTAGAAAAAACAAAACGCCAACTAGATGATCAAGTAATGGAAATTGGTGAGCGTACAGCAATAGAGTTAGGTGTACATGGTTTGCATAAAGAATTGATACGCATGGTAGGTCGTATGCGTTTCCGTTCATCTTATGGGCAAAATTTATTGATGCATAGTAGGGAAACGGCTAATCTTTGTGGTATAATGGCTGCTGAACTAGGCATGAACCCAAAGCTTGCAAAACGTGCTGGCCTACTGCATGATATTGGTAAAGTACCAGATGAAGAAACAGAACTAAGCCATGCGTTGCTAGGTGCAAAACTAGCAGAAAAATATGGCGAAAACCCTGCGGTAGTAAATGCCATAGGTGCACACCATGATGAGATGGAAATGCTATTTGTGATTTCTCCCATTATACAGGCATGTGATGCTATAAGTGGTGCACGCCCAGGTGCTAGAAGAGAAATAATGCAACAATACATACAACGTATTAAAGACCTTGAAACCCTTGCTGCATCGTACAATGGTGTAGAAAAAGCATACGCAATACAAGCAGGCAGAGAGCTAAGGGTTATTGTAGAAGCAGATAAAGTAACGGATGCAGAAAGCGATACATTAAGTTTTGATATTGCACAAAAAATACAAACTGAAATGACTTTTCCTGGGCAAATAAAAGTAACAGTAATTAGAGAAAAAAGGGCTGTAAATATAGCAAGATAATTTGCAAATAGGAAAATGTGCAAATGTGCAAATAAAAAAAGCGATGAATTTTTCATCGCTGTTTTTTTAAATACTTTTTTGTAAACATTTTGTATTATCACCAATTAATAAATTGTAATTTAAAACTAAAAAACCAATTCAAAAATCAGAATTTTAGTTACTCCACTTCTACCTGTTTGTTTGTAACTGCCCCTTCAAAAACCTCTGGTATAAAAATTCTTTCTTTGGCTAAATAACCATTACCTTTTTCAAGAAAATGCACCTTCATATTTTCAATACTTATTGGGCAGCCATCTGGTATATCTGCAATATTGCTATGGCGTATATCATGCCCATCGAGTATTACAACAAGCCCACTGCCAATGGCTTCCATTTTATTTCCATCGCTCACTAGCACGCCTGTATCTTCACCAAGACCAATGCCTATGCAAGAGGGGTTGCTGCTTACTGCTTGCGCCAATCTTCCAAAACGACCTCGTTTTTCAAAATGAGAATCGAATATTACATCATCCATAAAACCCAAACCTGTAGTTATTTTTACTTCACCTTTTAGATGAGCTTTGGCTGCATTGCCTTCATAAATCATAGTATTACTCATAGCCATTGCACCTGCAGAAGTGCCAGCAACTAAAAAAGATTCTTCCTCGTTGTACCTTTCTAAGACAATTTCTAAAAATTTGGTGCCTCCAAAAGTAGTCGTAAGCCTAAGCTGGTTACCGCCACTAAACATTATAGCATCGCATTTTCGCAAGCGCTCTAGGTAAGCTTCATTTGCAGCATCTGCACGGTTGCGTATGTGCATGAGCCCTATATCTTTACAACCTATTTTATTAAAGGCAAATAAATAATTATCTCCTACTTCAATAGGTATCATACTTGCAGTAGTCACAACTTCTATTCTTTTATCTTCACCTCCTATTTCATCTACTATTTTGCGTAGAATACCAAGTTCAAAAAAGTTGAGGTTATTACGGTGTATTTGTCCCGTTTCTAAATCAGTTCCTTTATCTTCTGCTCCGCCGATGGCTAGTAGCTTCCCTTTTGCAAATTGCATGCACGTTAATATTGTGGTTATTACAAAAATAACGTAATACCAGCTATATTATTTTATTGTTATCAAATAAATGTAAATATTTAACTTTAAAGGAGTAAATTTATTTGTTTTTATTATTTACCAGCATCCATTTTGCAGTTTCATAAATAGCTGTGGTAAGTGCTTTCATTTCTTTTTTTACCGAATCTTGCTGCATTTTGTTTAATGTAATTGGCTCTTTTGTTACGGAAACCAATTCATCATTTTCCATGTGTATATTTTTTCGGTAAAAATATTTATCGTTCACAATGCCTATCCAGCCAGGTGCATGGTAAATAATAAACGCCGCATGTTGTTTTATCGTAGTGTCTAATAAATTTCTACCCAAAGTAGAGTTTGTATATGGCTGCTGTATCATACTTGCCACCGTAGGCAATACATCTATTTGAGAAACTGGTTCATTATGCAATTG
>JAYUJS010000408.1:0-2651 GCA_043765095.1 Ferruginibacter sp. | reverse complement strand
ACTCAAAATCCAACATTAAGTAATGTTACAACGCTGGTTTCTGGTTATTATGTAGCAAATGTAACGGTGCCCGGTTGTGGTACGTATAAGGATAGTGTAAATATTACAGTACTTCCCAAAACATTTTCCACCATCAACCAATCTATTTGTCAAGGTACAACTTATGCTGGGTACGGTATTGCGGGGCAGTATGTAGATATTTTTACAGGTACAAATGGCTGCGATAGCACACGTACACTAAACCTCACTGTAAAACCAAAATCTTTAAAAACGATAACACAATCCATTTGTGATGGGCAAAGTTTTGAAGGCTATACAATATCAGGCACGTATATAAATACTTTTGTGGCTGCCAATGGTTGCGATAGTGTAAGAACATTAATACTTACTGTAAAGCCAAAATCATTAAAAACAATTATACAGACTATTTGCGAAGGACAAAGTTTTGAAAGTTATACAATAAGTGGTACTTATGTAAATACTTTTTTAGCTGTCAATGGTTGCGATAGTGTAAGAACATTAATACTTACTGTAAAACCAAAATCATTAAAAACAATTATACAGACTATTTGCGAAGGGCAAAGTTTTGAAGGCTTTACAACATCAGGTACATACGTAAATACTTTTGTGGCTGCCAATGGCTGCGACAGCACACGTACATTGAACCTCACTGTAAAACCAAAATCGGTAAAAACTATAATACAATCCATTTGCGAAGGGCAAAGTTTTGAGGGTTATACAACATCAGGCACATATATAAATACTTTCGTAGCAGCCAATGGTTGTGATAGTATTCGTACACTTATTCTTACCGTAAAACCAAAAACAACCTACACCATCAACCAATCTATTTGCCAAGGTACAACTTATGCTGGGTACGGTATTTCGGGGCAGTATGTAGATATTTTTACAGGTACAAATGGCTGCGATAGTACTCGTACTTTAAACCTCACTGTAAAACTAAAATCTTCAAAAACTATAACACAATCCATTTGTGATGGGCAAAGTTTTGAAGGCTATACAATAAGTGGAATATATGTAAATACTTTTGTGGCTTCCAATGGCTGTGATAGTGTAAGAACTTTAGAACTTACTGTAAAACCAAAATCATTAAAAACAATTACACAATCCATTTGTGAGGGACAAAGTTTTGAAGGCTTTACAACATCAGGTACTTATGTAAATACATTTATAGCTGCTAATGGGTGCGATAGTGTAAGAACGGTAAAGTTGGATGTTTATAAATTGCCAATCCCAAACCTTGGTATAGATAAAGCAGTTTGTCTTACTAATAAACTTTTATTATCACCAGGTATTTTTGATACTTATAAATGGAAGGATGGTTCTACATTAAGTACTTTATTAATAGATAAAGAAGGTGAATATTTTGTAAAAGTAACCAATAAGTGTGGTGATGCTTCAGATACTATTATTATTAAAACTAACTCATGTGATGTATTTTTTCCAAATGTGTTTACCCCAAATAGTGACACCAGAAATGATTTTTTTAAAATTTTAAATGCTGAAAATATTTCAAATTATAAGCTTGCAATATTTAATAGATGGGGAGAAAAAGTTTTTGAAACAGACCAATATACTAAAGGTTGGGATGGAAAGTATAATGGAATAGTTTGTGAAATTGGGACTTATGTTTGGTATAGTAATTTTATAAAAGATGGCAAGCAAAAAAAAATGAAAGGTTCTGTATTGCTTATTAGGTAAAATATTCTTTACAATCTATATCATATAATTCCAATGCCTATCAAAAATATTCTCATATTATTTCCATCACCTCACATAGCATATTCGCCTACTACGCTTGGTATATACGATGCATTAAGCAAAACTTGCAATGTTACTATATATGCACCACAGCCCAAAGGTTTTGAGGTAAGCAGCATGGCAAACAGAAATATTGTTTATTTTAATTTTAATACCAATCGATTTAAAAAAGTACTTGCTTTGCCAGCATTTTTTTTTAATAAAATTAAACGATTATTTAATAAAAGTTTTGCGATTGGTAAACTATCAATATATGAGTTTGTTTGTTTTAATAACTTTAAAAATAGTTTACAACAAATAGCATTTAAAAACTATGATGAAGTAATAGCGGTAGATTTAATGATGCTTTATCTAAGTAGTTTTTATTGTAAAAAAGTATCATTTTTGTCATTAGAGCTTACAGACAATGAAAAAAATTTTTTAAAATTATTGCCAAATAATTTTTTTAAAGCAATAGTTATACAAACAAAAATTAGATATGATTATTTGTTTGCAGTAGATAAAGAAAATCTGTTTTTACTACAAAACTCACCAATTTACAAACCATTGCTGGCAAAAAAAACAATTGAAAATACTATTATTTTTAATGGAACAGCTACTGCATGGTTTGGTCTTTACCACTCTTTAAATTTCGTAAAAAAATATCCCCAATTTACAATTGTTTTTAAAGGTGCAGTGCCTTTAAATGATTTAAAACTAATAATTACTAATTATAAAAGTTTAGTTGATAATGGTAACATTATTATAAACAAAGAATATATGGAAAGCAACGATATGCTTTCTTTTATGTCTCAATATGAAGTTGGTTTTTGTTTTTACGATTTAAGTTACCCACACATAAATACGTTTAACTACAAAACAGCACCATC
>JAYUJS010000407.1:0-2656 GCA_043765095.1 Ferruginibacter sp. | reverse complement strand
AGTTTTTTGATTAATGTTTTAATTACAACAACCACAAAATACTTTAGTTAAATGGCAGTTAAAAAAAGCTAAAATAATTTACTATCATTTTACGAAATTGAAAATTTAATGTATAATTATTGCTAAAATTAAAAAGTATTTAAATATATTTTTAATTAAATAAACCTCAATATAATACTTGAAGAATTAATACATTTATTAAAATAGTGCACTTAAAAATTAGTAAAATTTTTATTGTATAAAAAATAAATATTAGCTAAACATATTGAATTACAATTTGTGAACTTTAATACAGTTACTGTTAAATAAATCGCATATTAATTTTAATAGATATGTTTTAAATTTACTACAAAAGCATTCTTCTATCCTGTTTTTACAAAAACATGTGACTGAGGGACGGCGAAGCCTTCTAAAAAATAAAAAGTTGTTAAATTTTAAACTATATAAGTGGAAAAAAAGTGGTACGTGGTTTATACAAAACCAAGGTGGGAAAAAAGGATTGCAGCTAGGCTTAGTGAAAAAGGAATAGAAAATTATTGCCCATTAAATAAAGTTACAAAAAAATGGAGTGATAGAAGTAAAGTAGTATTAGAGCCACTCTTTAAAGGTTATTTATTAGTAGCCTTAGTAGAAAAAGAAAAATGGGATATTAAAAATGTAGATGGTATTTTAAATTTTGTTTATTGGCTAGGTAAACCAGCGGTTGTAAAGCAGTCAGATGTAGAAACTATAAGAAAATTTTTAAATGAATTTACAGATGTAGAAGTTACAGAAGTAACAGTATTAAAAGCAGATGATTATGTGTTGGTGAAGCAGGGTGTTTTTATGGATTATAAAGGTATAATACTTGAGGTAATTGGAAGTAAAGCAAAAGTAAGAATTGAAGCACTTGGTGTTGGACTTTCTGCAATTTTTGAAAAAAATAATTTAGAGGTGGAAAGGGGGAAGGTTGAAAGTTGATAGTTAAAGGTTCAAAGTTTAAAGTTCAAAAGATTTTACACTTTTAGGAAAATAGAAATTTCTAAAGTTGTTATAAGCTCAGCTGTTTAGATTGTATGATTAGTTTATCAGAAATCTATTTTATAGCACTAATTCCTCGTAATCTGTGGTCTGTAATCTGTTGTACGCTATTTGTTGTCTGTTGTCAATTGTTTGTCGTATGTAGTTAACAGGCTTTTTTCAATAGTCACTTAGTCGTACTTGGTTTGTTATCCTTAGTCTATATTTCGAGGTCTGTTGTCTCCTTTCTCAATACTAAATACTCAATACTATATACTCAATACTCAATACTATATACTCAATACCCAATACTATATACTCAATACTAAATATTAAATACCAATAAATGAATTTGAATGATAGAATATATGTAGCAGGGCACAATGGTCTTGTAGGTAGTGCAATTGTTCGGCTCTTGCAAAATGAAGGGTACCGTTATATAATTACTGTAAACTCATCTGAACTTGATTTAAGAGATGCATTTGCTGTAAAAAAATACTTTGCAAAAGAAAAGCCTCAATTTGTTTTTATGGCCGCTGCCAAAGTAGGTGGTATAATGGCCAATAGTACATTAGGTGCTGAGTTTATCTATGATAACTTAACGGTACAAAATAATGTAATACATGAAAGTTATAAAAATGGAGTTGAAAAATTATTGTTTTTAGGTAGTAGTTGTATTTACCCAAAACTTGCCCCACAACCTATAAAAGAAAGTTATTTAATGGCAGGCTCATTAGAACCTACCAACTCACCTTATGCAGTAGCAAAAATAGCGGGTATAGAAATGTGCAAGGCTTACCACACACAATACGGGTGCAATTTTATAAGCGCAATGCCTACTAATTTATATGGCCCTGGCGATAATTATGATTTACAAAATGCACATGTATTACCAGCATTAATTAGAAAATTTCATGAAGCTAAAATAGCGAATACAACTGAAGTAAACGTTTGGGGATCTGGCAAGCCACGTAGAGAATTTTTACATGCAGATGATGCAGCAGCTGCGTTTTATTTTTTAATGCAACAATACAATGATGCTACAGAAATTGTAAATATTGGCTGTGGCGAAGACCACTCCATAAAAGATATGGCTGTAGCTATACAAAAAATAGTTGGGTATAAAGGCAAACTTGTATTTGATACTAGCAAGCCAGATGGTACCATGCAAAAATTATTAGATGTTAGCAAACTTAATAATCTTGGTTGGAAGTATTCAATAGATTTAGAAAAAGGATTAAAGAGTACTTATAAAGATTTTGCTGAAAAATATGAATACTATATTGCCCCAAAAACTAAAACTTTGGTGAAATCTAATGTGTAGAATAGCAGGCATTGTAAATACAAAACTACCTATAAACATTTTAGAAAACTTGGTAGGGGATATGTGTGATTTACAAAAGCATGGTGGCCCAGATGATGGAGGAATATATATTGCTTCTAACGAAAATTTAGTACTAGGAAATAGGAGACTTTCTTTACTTGACCTTACAACAGCTGGTCACCAGCCAATGCAATATGGTACCAGGTATACCATTACTTATAATGGAGAACTATATAATTTTAAAACCCTAAAACTTGAGTTGCAAAACTTGGGTATGCAATTTAAAAATGGTACAGATACAGAAGTAATATTGGCTGCATTTGCTCAATGGGG
>JAYUJS010000406.1:0-2664 GCA_043765095.1 Ferruginibacter sp. | reverse complement strand
AAAATAGTTTTCAATAAAAAAAAATAAAGAATATATAATTGAACAGGTCAAAAATTTACAAAGCTCCTTCATCAGCAAAACTATAATAACCCTCATCGCTTACAATTATATGGTCTAGTATTCTTATATCAAAATATGAAGCTGCTATTTTTATTTTGTGCGTTAGCTCCACATCTTGCCTGCTTGGTTTTAAATTGCCAGAAGGGTGATTATGGCTTAATATAAGTGAAGTTGCATTGTAGTCTAAAGCTTCTTTTAAAATAAGTCGTGGGTCTGCTACAGTGCCATCTATACCACCCCTACTTATTATTTTATACCCATTTACTTTATTAGCTTTATTTAAAAATAATACTGCAAATACCTCGTGGGCATTGTCTTTTAAAACAGTACGTAGATAATGAGCAATCTCTTTGCTGCTGCTTAGTTTTGGTTTTTGAAAAACATCCCCAGCACTTCTTCGCCTACCAATTTCTAAAGCTGCTGCTATGCTTATGGCTTTTGCCTCTCCTATTCCTTTTATTTTTTGTAAATCTTTTAAAGATAGTTTACCCAATTCGTCTAAATTATTTTGCCCAAGTTGCATTATTTCTTTTGCAAGATCTACAGCAGATTTTTCTTTGCTGCCGTTATTTATAATAATAGCCAGTAACTCAGCATTACTTAATACCTCTGCACCCAGCTTAGCCATTTTCTCTCTTGGTCTATCATCTTCTGACCAATTTTTTATAGAAGTTTTATTTTTTTCGATATTTTCCACACTTTAAAATTTATTAATCTAAAACTAACTGTATTTTCGCACAAACTTCATCTAAAAATAACATACGTCATGCAATCAAACGTAAAAATATTTTCTGGAACAGGCTCACAATATTTAGCAGAAAAAATAGCCACAAAGTTTGGAGAGCCTTTGGGTAAAGTAAATATACAACGTTTTAGCGATGGAGAAATAGGAGTAGAGTTTCAAGAAAGTATTAGAGGGCGCTCCGTTTTTTTGATACAAAGTACTTATTCGCCCACAGACAATTTAATGGAGCTTTTGCTTATGATAGATGCTGCAAAACGTGCATCTGCATATAAAGTAATAGCGGTAATGCCTTACTATGGCTACGCTAGGCAAGATAGAAAAGATAGACCACGTGTTGCTATTGGCTCCAAGCTAGTAGCAAATATGCTTACAGCGGCTGGTGCAGATAGAGTAGTAACGATGGATTTACATGCACCACAAATACAGGGTTATTTTGATATACCTGTAGACCATTTAGATTCGTCTGCCATTTTTATTCCATACATAGAAAGTTTAAATTTAGAGAACCTTACTTTTGCTGCACCAGATGTTGGTAGTGCAAATAGGATTAGAGAAGTAGCTACTTTTTTTGAATGCGACATGGTGATATGCGATAAGCATAGAAAACGTGCAAACGAAATAGCAAGTATGGTTCTTATAGGAGATGTAAAAGATAGAGATGTGGTGCTGATAGATGATATTTGTGATACAGGTGGCACGCTTTGTAAAAGTGCCGTTCTTATGAAGGAAAAAGGAGCTCGAAGTGTACGTGCATTATGTACACACCCCGTACTTAGCGGCAAGGCTTACGAAAATATCGCTAATAGTATTTTAGAAGAATTGGTGGTTTGCGATACCATACCTGTAAAAAATATTTGCGATAAAATAAAAATATTATCTGTAGATGAATTATTTGCCGTAGCATTAAGAAATGCTTACGAAAATAAAAGTATAAATAGTTTATTTATGCGAGGTAGAATAAAAACGGTAAGGTAGAATTTAAATTTTTTGATTAGAACTGGTTTTTAACTACTCCTTTTTTTGTGCCAAATACATTTTATAACAAACAGCAAAAGCAAGTGCAGCGCCTATTGAGTCTGCCGCCCAATCCCACAAATCGAATGCACGAAATGGTATAAAATATTTTTGTATATATTCGGTTGTAAGCCCCCAAACAATTATAGACATTGTAATTTTAATGCATGCTTGCAATTTTTGTGTATATACTATATTGCTTATTGCAAATGGTTTTATCCACAAGAATGTTAATATACCAAACAAGCCAAAGTGTACCCATTTATCAAAATAAATTACTTTGAGCCAGTCATCCGTTTTTGGAAATTGATTACCAGGTAAGCAAATTAAATATAGTACTAAAAAAAACCACCCAATAGCTGGTACAAATTTTTTGAGTGGTATCATAATAATTTTATTTACAGGATAGGTAGCCATTTATTAAAGACGGTTGCCAACTTTAAACTTTAAACTTTCAACCCACCAAACTTTCATAAGCTTCCGCACCCATTAGTGCTTCAAAATCTGCTACATTGTTTACTTTTACTTTTACCATCCAGCCAGCTACATAAGGGTCGCTGTTTACTAGCTCTGGATTTGCTTCTAAAGCTGCATTTACTTCTATTACTGTGCCTGCCAATGGCAAAAATAAATCACTCACTGTTTTTACTGCTTCTACTGTACCAAATACTTCTTCCGCAGTAAATGCTTTGCCTACGCTGTTTATGTCAATGTATACAATGTCGCCTAGTTCTCCTTGTGCAAAATCAGTAATACCAATAGTTGCAGTATCACCTTCAAGGCTTATCCATTCATGGTCTTTTGTGTATTTTAAGTTTTGTGGGTAGCTCATAATTTTATTGTTG
>JAYUJS010000405.1:0-7140 GCA_043765095.1 Ferruginibacter sp. | reverse complement strand
ATTTTAATAAACCAATATTTATTGAATGTTTCCTATAAATTCAGCAAATTATTTGCTTTGGGTATTAGCAATATTTTTTATTAGATAAATTTCCTATTCTCTATTAAAAGTATTGTACCATCTGGTTATATTGCTATATTTATAACTGCAATAAAAAGTTACTAATAAATTATTTTTTGTTTGCTTACAAGGTTAGTTGGGTATTGAATAGGTAAAATCATAAATCTTATTTACATGATCTACTGCACTATCCAAAAATTCATAATAATAATCTTTTTAAATAATATTTACTAATTCCTCAAGTGCTATAATAATTTCTCTTAAGAGTATTATTTGTTCCATCTTGTTCTCAAATAATTTAGAGTAAGTGCCCTTGCTTCTTCAATATTATACCCATTCTCGCATTCAATTTGAAATGCAGTTTTCTATTATACCTAATTCGTACAGCATTGGAGTAATTTTATCTTTATGCTGTTGCACATCCATAGTTACCTACGTTATTTCTCCTATTGTATCTTTTTGTGTTGTTATTCCTTCTACTTCTGCTGTAATTAATTTTTTAGCTATTGCAATTTACAATTTTTTAATCAAGCACATTTTTAAAAAAATTATTTCAAAAAAGGTTGTAAGTCTGCTAATGTAACTGCTGAATTTTTATTATCTATTTCTATAACGATTAAATAGCCTTTTGCTCCGCCAGCATTTTGTAGAGTTAGCGCAAGCTTTTTTTGGTCACTTACATCTAGCATGCCCGTTTTATTATTCCATAATTCTTTTGTGCAAAGGCAACCAGCGGTGGGAGTGTACGGGTAAAAACTATTGGTTTTATAATAATTAACATCCACAGTAGTGCCATGTGCTATTATTTCTGTACGCCCAGCTTTACCTGCATAAAACGTACCAAAAATGGGTTCGTATTTTTTAAAATTATCTGGCAATAAATTCGTGTATTGTTCTATACTCCAAGTAGTATCTACCACTTTTTCATCTTTCAAAACAGCATTGTATTCATGTGGCATAGCTAGTTGTATATTGGTAGTAGCTCCAATAAAATAATTGGTAGATGTATCAAAACCCGTCATCTTAAAAATACCTTGTGGAGTATTACCATTGGCTATATAGCCTGGCATATTGCTACTGCTTCTTGCCAGTTGCCCAACCGAAAAAAAACTACTATCCTCATTTTTTACAAAATTCCCATCTGGCTTTCTTATCATTGCTAGTCCGGTAAAATTTCTATTTTTTCTTTGAAAACTAAAAACTATTGTTTCACCTTGCAAATAATCTTTAGCAAAAAAAGTTTTAAAATTTGGATATTTTATTGGGGTTATAGAATATTGTATTTGGTTATTTAGCTCATGCAAAATAGCATCAAATGGCTCTTCGACAAACTTTTTTTGCACATTGTATAAAAGTTGGTTTTTAGTATTAATTGTGGCAGTTGGTAATAAATAATTTGCAGCCATTGCCATTAGCTTATAATTACTTGAACTATCAAAAATCTTTCTTATCTGTGCTGTATATTTATTTGGATAATTACTATTTACAAGGTTTAAAAATGCCATTTTAAAATCATTACTCTGCGTAAGTAAAATTTTTGAAGCTACATCTATTTTTAAAACTACATTAGCAGTTTTTAGTTGTATTAGCCCAATACTGTAAAATGCACTCTGCCATTTTTCATCATTTTCTGCTGTAAAAGGAAGTGTGAAAGTATAATTGATAGTGCTTAGTACTTTTTTATAAAATATGTCTCTGTTAGCTGTAATAGCATCTTTAAAATACAACGGTTTTGCTTGTGCGTATACAAACAAATGTGCACTCACAAGGAGTGCACAAAAGAAAATATACTTGTATATATTTTTATTGAACATTGGTTGCAAGAAAAGTATTCATTTGGTTTAATGATTTTGTAAGTGTAACTCCAAACCAGCCATGATTTTCACCTATATAAGGAAAATAATTATGCACTACAGCCTTGGCTGTAAGTAACGAATCTAGCTTTATAGATTGTTGTATTTTTACAATAGTATCTGCAGTACCATGCAATATTAATGTTGGGCTACTTTGGGCATCTACATAATTTATAGGACTACTAGACTTATACAACATTAAATTAGTGCTAGGAGTTGTAAAATTAAATAATTGTGAAAGGTTTGCTGGAGTTACAAAAAAAGCTGGCGCAGGGTTGTTGTACATATCAACCATATCAGTTGGACCAAAAAAATCTATAACAGCTTTTATTTTTGGAATTGGGTTTTTATAAGCTTGTAGCAATGCTAAATGGCTACCAGCACTAAAACCTAGAAGCACAAATTTATCAGAAATTACATACTCATTTCGTTTGTTATATATAAAATCTATTGCTGATTTTATATCATTTTCTTGTGTAGGAAATGTTGTTGTTAAACTTACAGCTATTCTATAATTTAAATTTATAATAGCGTAGTCAGGAAGTCGTTTTTTTAAACTATCTAAAATAAATGCAAAATCAGATTTATCGCCTGAAATCCAACTACCACCATGTATTAATATTAATGATTTTGTAGTAGTTGTTTTTCTGCCCTCTGGCAAATAAATATCCATTTTCTGTAACGCATCTAACCCATATGCTACATTTAATTGTATACTTGAGGCAACTGGCACTTCTATAGGCAGCACTAAGCTTGTTGTTTCTTTTTTACAAGAAAAAAGTAAAAAAGAAATTGTAACAGTTAGTATTAGTTTATTTTTCATTTGTAAATTTAGAGCAAATTAGTAAAAATTTATTAAATATAAGTGGGAGTTAAGTTCTACAAAAAACTTTTATTGATGATTTTAAAATGTTATAACATTAGGATTTAAAACAAGGGATAAATTTTAGGGAAAGTTTATTAATGTGCTGTGTATATTAACTGTGTTATTTATTTTTTCTTTTTAAAATTCATAAAGATAAATCTACTGTTTTACTACCGAGTATTTCAATTGCATCATTTTGTTTCTTAATAAAATTTTGTTTGATTAATTTACGAATATTCATTGATAAAATAAGAGAATATATATTACCTATTGTGTAGACAATAAATATTGCAAAAAATATTTTTTCAATATTATTAGAATTAGTTTTTGACTTATCAAAAGCGCCAATTGTAAGCACAATTACACCTACAAAGAATATTGCTGAAAAAATAGCTGTTAATATATATAAAATAGAAAACAATAAATTGTATGTAATAGGCATTTCATTATCCGGAAAGTATTTTATTATCATCAGTAAGCAACCTGCAAAATAAAATACAATAGCTACAAATCCTAAAATTACTAAAATAGTTCCTTCTAATTCACCATTTTCATTATTTCTACTATTCCATAGTTTTGCAACTGAAAAAATTAAAGCAAGCGTAAAAAGAAATGAAATTGTAAATTGAATTATTGAAACTACTTTAAATATTTGCCATTTTATAGGCATAAAATAATTGTTTTTAATCTTTCAAATCCAATTTTATCTGCAATTCCTCAAACTGTTTATCGTCAATCGTACTGGGTGCATCTATCATTACATCTCTACCGCTATTATTTTTAGGAAAGGCTATAAAATCTCTAATACTTTCGCTGCCGCCAAGTATGCTACACAACCTATCAAAGCCAAACGCAATACCACCATGTGGCGGTGCGCCATATTCAAAAGCACCTAGTAGGAATCCAAATTTATGTTGTTGCTCTTCTTCATCCATACCCAATGCAGCAAACATTTTTTGTTGTAATTCTTTTTGATAAATACGAATACTTCCACCACCAATTTCATTGCCATTAAGCACCATGTCATATGCATTGGCTTTTATGTTTGCATAAGGATGTTTGAGGTATTCAGAAGCGTTTTTTATTTTCGGGTTATTATTTATCATCGTATCTATATCGCTCGGCTTTGGTGATGTAAATGGATGATGCCTTGCTACCCAACGATTGTCTTCTTCTGCATATTCGAACAGTGGAAAATCTATTACCCAAAGTAGTTTAAAATCATTTGCATTGCGTAAGCCTAGTGTTGTGCCCATGTGCATACGTAAGTCGCTGGTGGCTTTTCTTGTTTTTTCTTCTGCACCTGCTAGTATCAAAATTAAATCACCAGCTAAAGCATGGCAAGTTTTTGCAATGTTTTTTAATTGTTCTTCTGTATAAAATTTATCAATGCTGCTTTTAAAAGTACCATCAACATTGCATTTAATAAACGCTAAACCTTTCATCCCTATTTGTGGGCGCTTTACCCATTCTACCAATTCATCAGTTTGCTTGCGGCTGTAATCGCTACAATTGTGCACACAAATGGCAACTACTGTTTCCACATCGTTAAATACAGCAAAATCACTTTTTATAATAGCTGATATATCTTCTTTTGTAGTGAATGTATGCGCAGGAAATTTTAAGTTATTCAACTTCATACCAAATCGAATATCTGGCTTATCGTTACCATAAGTCCACATGGCCTCTTCCCATGTCATTTTTTCAATAGCTTCTATATAGTCAATATTTTTTACATCTTTAAAAATACGACGTACCATTCCTTCAAACATTTGTATAATATCTTCTTGCTCTACAAAAGTCATTTCACAATCTATTTGTGTAAACTCTGGTTGTCTGTCTGCACGAAGGTCTTCATCTCTAAAACATTTTACAATTTGGTAATAACGGTCGTACCCACTTACCATAAGCAATTGCTTAAATGTTTGTGGCGATTGTGGTAGTGCATAAAATTGCCCAGCATTCATGCGGCTTGGCACTACAAAATCCCTTGCGCCTTCTGGTGTACTTTTAATTAAAAAAGGAGTTTCAATATCCATAAAATCATTTTCGTGCAAATAATTTCTTGCACTTCTACCTACGGCATAGCGAAGTTCTAAATTCTTTTTTACCGCATTTCTCCTTAGGTCTAAAAAACGGTATTTCATGCGAAGTTCATCACCACCATCAGTATCATCTTGTATGGTAAAAGGCGGGGTAATAGATTTATTTAAAATTGAAAAACTTTCTACAACAATTTCTATTTCACCAGTTGGTATGTTTAAATTTTTATTACTTCGCTCACTTACTTTCCCTTTTACTTGAATTACAAATTCTCTACCCAATGGGTTTGCATCTAGCTCAGCGTTTAAGTTTTCATTAAATAATAATTGTGTAATGCCATACCTATCTCTTAAATCTACAAAAGTTATGCTGCCAAATTTTCTTACGGTTTGTACCCAGCCTGCAAGAGTTACTTCGGTATTAATATTTGCTACTCTTAACTTACCACATGTGTGCGAACGAAACATAGTTTTCTTATTTGTGCGAAGATAAAAGAAAGCCTTTTATTAATCGTTTCGTAAGCTGTTTAAGTTTTTTTGATATATATCCCCAAAAATAAATTCTTTCCATTCTCTCAAATTATTTAACATTTGTTTGAATATTACCTATTAAACTTTTAACAGATAACTAGGTCTTAAGCTTATCTTTGTTCATCCAAAAAAAAAACATGAAGAAAATATATTATTTGTTATTAATACTTATTGTAAGCAACTCGAGTGTAAACGCACAAGCGGCTAAGGGTATGGTTAGCAATGACCCTCAAGCAAAAAAAATATTAGATGCTGTAAGTGCTAAACTTCGAACATATAAAAACGTGGAAGCTAAGTTTTCTGTAAAAATTGAAAATAGTGCTGGTAAAAATTTAGGCATAAAAAAGGGCACATTTTACTTAAAAGGAAGTAAATATAGAATTAGTGCTACTGGGCAAGAAGTGTTTTCTGACGGCAGTAATACATGGACGATAGATAAGGCTGCAAAAGAATGTACTATTAATAAAATAGACCCCAATGCTACTACTATAACTCCGCAAAAATTATTTACCAATTTTTATGATAAAGATTTTTTATACAAACTAAATGGCACTACAAAGGGAGTGAGTGAGATTGAACTTACACCATTAGATAAAACAAAGCCTATTTTTAAAATGCTGTTGTACATATCTAACAATGCTATAAATTCTGCAAAATTTTTAGAAAAAACAGGCAATAGATATATACTTGGTATTACAAATGTAAATCCTAATTCTTCTGCAAATGATGCAACTTTTATTTTTGATGCTAAGAAATTTACTGGGGTAGATGTGGTGGACTTGAGATAAATTTATACAATATATATAAAATTATTTTGAAAGCCCTTGCTTTAAAAAGCAGGCTTTTTTGTAGTGTTAGCATTTAAAAATGGACAACTATAATATTTTATTATCTTATAAAATAATTTACCCCTACTTTTGCACCGATTTTATAATTGCTGAGAATTACATTACATGCTCAGATGCTGTTGAAAACAGGCTTAAAATAAAATTTTGCCTAAAAGAGATAATACAACTTCTTCTCCTACACAATAGCCAAGAAGCATAATATGTGAACTTCAAAAAGTTATTTTTTTTGACCATATAGTATTGTGGCTTTAGTGGAAAAACAATGTTAGGTTTCGACAATCCCGATAACAATCTGGACTAACAAATCTCCCGAATGGCTTCTACAAACTCATCTTGATAACATCGAAACAACTTCGACAAGCTTAGTTTGATAACTACTGCAAGTTTAGCTTGACGTCTTCGACAAGCAGAATTTGCCAAAGCTGTACTAAACGGTCTTCACTTTTTTAAACAATAAATACCATGAATGCATTTGAAGCATTGGGCCTAAACGAACAAATCGTACAGGCAGTAACAGATTTAGGTTTTACAGAACCTACCCCCATCCAACAACAAGCCATACCTGTATTGATAGCAGGCACAAAAGATTTTGTGGGGCTTGCACAAACAGGTACAGGAAAAACAGCGGCATTTGGTTTGCCATTGTTGCACCTTATAGACTCTGCACAAAAATATCCACAAGCGTTAATCATTTGCCCTACAAGAGAATTGTGTTTACAAATAACCAATGACCTTAGTGATTTTAGAAAGCATATTAAAGGAATGAATGTAGAAGCCGTATATGGCGGAGCTTCTATAGTAATGCAAATACGTAACCTTAAAAGAGGTGTACAAGTAGTAGTAGCTACCCCAGGTAGATTGATAGATTTGATAGAAAGAAAAGCTATAGACTTGCAAAAAGTAAAGTATGTAGTGCTAGATGAGGCAGATGAAATGCTAAA
>JAYUJS010000404.1:0-2665 GCA_043765095.1 Ferruginibacter sp. | reverse complement strand
CCCTTATAGGTATTTTATTTTTAAAAATTTATACAGCATATTATCATCAACTTAGTTATTTTACCTGTAATTTTTACATTTATGATATACATTTACTATAAAGTTTACAAATCATAAATGTTTTATACTTACATGTTACATAATCAATAAAATATTTACTATTTAAATTTTCACCCGTAGCTTTTTTACAAAGCTCTTCGGAGCTGTAAAATCGCCCATGTGCATAAATGTTTTTTTTCAACCAGTTTAAGACATTTAAGTTAATACCAACACTTAATTGATTTTCATTAAGGCATTTTCTTTTTTTATAGCTGCATAAATTTGGGCTGCGTATAAACTACCAATGCTATTTGTGGCAAAATATCCAAAACTACCATGCCCCAAATGCACATCTTGCAAGCAACCTTGCATATCATTCGATACATTTACTCCTAAGTATTTTTGGTACTTTTCATTCCAATATGTTAGTATAAACTTTGCAAAAATCGTGCCTTCTATCAATAGTTTTTCTATTTCATAGCGTGTCATTAGATGAAAATAAGAATTCCGTCCGCCCGTAACCTCTGCCGATTTGAAATACAAAAGATAAAGATAACAACTAAAAACCAAATTGAAATACTTCTGCCTGAACCAAAGTTGTGTATAGAACTAAGTGCACATTGTTATTACTTCCGCCCAAATATTGGCAATACCCTTGTTATTTGCTGGCGTTTCTCGGTGGTCAATTTTCTACTTTCAATGGGTCAATAGTTTAACGTAACTCCTGCACCAAAGCCCATATCGCTATCATAATGTGTGGATATTGCAATATTTTTACCAACAATATATTTAAACCCTGCCATATATTCTTTATCAGTGTTTACCATAAAACTCAATCGCAATCTTTTTGAAATAGGTATATCCTCTCTATATAACTGTAGCCTAACATTACCATCTTGATAAATTTCTGTTTGTGCAATTACCAACATTGGCAATGTATAGTTCACACCCAAACTAAACAATGCTCTATTATCTTTGGTATTCGTTTGCCCAAATACATTTTTTTCTATTTGGTTAATACCAAGTTTTCTATAACGCCAATCGAAACCTACAAAGGGCATTAACCATTGCATTTTTCCAATGTATCGTCCTATATGTGTTTCGGTTTCATAGCCATGAAAATCATGATAACCTAATCGCCATTCTGTACCTATTTGCCAACGAGTATTTGATATCATTGCCATTCCATCATTTCCATTACTTGCAAAATCATTTTCGCCCATAAAGTGAAATTTTCTATCATCTGCAAAAAGTTTTCGTTGTGCCAATTTCGAGTTAGGAATTTCAGGATTTTTGGGTTGGTTTTCATAACTAAAAACCCTACCCATGCCACTCATCATGTGGTATAAAATATGGCAATGAAAAAACCAATCGCCTTCTGCATTTGCATTAAATTCTAACGTATCGGTTTCCATTGGCATAATATCCACAATATTTTTTAGTGGTGCATATTCGCCTTGTCCGTTTAGCAAACGAAAGTCGTGTCCATGCAAGTGCATTGGGTGCCGCATCATAGAGCCGTTGTATAAAATGAGCCTAATATTTTCGCCTTTTTTAATTAATATTTTATCTACTTCGGAAACCACCTTATTATTTAAACTCCATACATAACGGTTCATATTTCCAGAAAGTTCAAACTTAAGTTCCTTTACTGTTGCATCTTTTGGAAGTGTCGTTAAACTTGGTGATTTTAGCATTGCATAGTTAAGTGTAACAATATCTGAAAGTTTGTTACTGTTGTAATTATCTTCCGTCATTTTCATACCATCTATTTTGTCAACAGATTTCTTTTTTGCTTCTCCACTTATTTCAGGATACATCACTACGTTCATATCCATTTGATTTAAGCTCATACTCATTCCCATATCGTCAAGGTTGCCATTCATTTTCATCATGCCATTCATCATTTTCATACCTTCAAAATATTTTAGTTTAGGCATAGGGCTTGTTAATTGCTTTATGCCATTTCCTACATAAAGTGATGCTGATTTTGTTCGGTCCTCGGATGTAGCTAAAAATTCATAAGCCGTACTATCATTGGGAATGTTCACAATTACATCATAGGTTTCAGAAACTGCAATGATTAATCTGTCAACTTCTACAGGTTCTACATCGTTGCCATCGTTAGCAACAACAGTTATTTTTCCACCCGCATACGTGAGCCAAAAATAAGTAGATGCTCCACCGTTTGAAATGCGTAAACGAATTTTATCTCCTCCAAGCCCCCTAACGCCCAAGGGAGTTACAAAAGAAGATTCGCTTTTTCCATTAATCAAAAATTTATCGTAGTACACATCGCTCACATCCATTGCAGTCATTCGCTTCCATTCATTTTTTAGCTTGGTTTTAAAATAACCTTGTCGTATGGCTTCTGCATAACTTTGGGTTGTACCTTTTTTTATAGCAAACCAATCCGTAGCGTTATGTAACATTCTATGTACATTTTCGGGTTTCATATCCGTCCATTCACTCAATACTATTGGGAGAGTTGGTAAGTCGTCTATGCCTTTTCTTATACTTGGGTCGTTTGCCTTTTTATTCATTACAAAGTTTCCATACATACCAATTTGCTCTTGCAAACCGGTATGGCTATGGTACCAATGTGTGCCGTGTTGTATAATTGCGA
>JAYUJS010000403.1:0-2673 GCA_043765095.1 Ferruginibacter sp. | reverse complement strand
ACATTATTTCGGGAGCTACTGGCTTGCTTACAGGCACATTGCAAATGCTAAGTAATAAATTAACCAAACAACACAAATTGGTTGGAAGGTTATTTTTCTATGCAATGATTGGCATTTTTACAACAAGCATTTATTTAAGCATTAGCACCAATAATGTGTTTTTACTCTTGGTTGGGTTTTTTAGCTTTTACTTATCTGCTACAGGTTATAGAGTGCTTTACTTAAAAGAGTTGCACATAAAACCAATAAAGCCTACTTGGGTAGATAACTTAATAAACTTTACAGGCATTATTGCAGGTTTGGGCTTACTAGCATTAGCAATAATATATTTTACGAAGAGCAATAACTTTTTTATAGTAACAGCGGTATTTGGTTTTATTTCTTTACAATTTGGTATAAGAGATGCACTTCAATTTTATAAACGCCCTACTGACAAGTTACACTGGTTAGAAAAACATGGCATGCGAATGGCTGGTGCATACACAGCAACTGTAACCGCTTTTGTGGTAGTAAATATTAAAATACAACAAGGTTGGGTTTTATGGTTGTTGCCAGCAGCAATTATTATTCCGATTACAAAAATGATTATTAATAAAATAAAAACAAACAAAATGAAAACAAACATTATCAAAGCAAATTATTTCGCATTACTTGCAATTGCATGTACAATCAGTTCATGTGCTTATAACAATAAGTTTTTAGCACCTAGAAAATATGATGCAACAACAACTCAAGTAACTTATGCTAAAAATGAAAAAGATAGCTTTATAGCTAAGTATAATGTAGCAACACATAAGCCTACATTTTTAAAAAACGGAATTGATACAGTTGATATTTCTTATACAATTGAAAGTGTTATTTTTAAAAGTAGTACAGGAAACACTTTAAACGGTTGGATGCTTAAACACAAGCAAGTAAAACCTACGCATGCTATAGTTAACCGTTATTTTAACGAGACATTTTAAAAAGTCTAAAAGACTATAAAAATATAAAATTAATTAAAATATGCAACAGTAATAAAATGCGAACCCTATAATCCACCAAATATAATTACTCTAGTTATTTTTTAGATTATCACTTTTAAAGAAGAATGTATTAATTAAAACCTTAGAATTAAACTCATTATTAACAATTATTATTATGAAAATATTTATTTCAATTTTACTATGCTTGTTTGCATTCCAAATCTGTTTATCCCAAACTTATTTAAATAATAAGAGTAAGTATAGGTTTGCACAAGGTGCAATGGGGGTGGATATTCAATATGTTCCTCAAAATGGAATAAGTAGTTCAATTAACAACAACCAACCACATCAATTTAATTACGGAGGTTTTTTTGTGCCAAAGATTGTTATTGGTGGTCTTCATTTTTGGGGACATGCCGATATAGCCTTTAATTTTCCTGTAGGCGTAATTGGAAAGAAAAAAGATAGCATTGAAATAAACTACAATGATTTAGATTTTATGTCTTTTAAATATTATCCTTGGGCACTAGCGTTTTGATGTTTTAAATAAAAGTTCTTTGAAAGTATTGTAACTATTGAGTTTCAGCCGATTTGGTCTTGGAATTGATTTGAATTTTAAACAGATTAATTTTACCTAATTAATTAACAATCAATTGTTATGAACTCAGGTAAATATGTATTTTCTCAATTAATTGAGCTAATTTCCTACAAACAGTTTCAAACCATTGTAACACGGCATTCGGGGGAATACAAGGTCAAAGATTTTAGTTGTTGGAAACAATTTTTGTGTATGGCTTTTGGTCAACTTACCCATCGAGAAAGTTTAAGTGATACTATTTTATGTTTAAAAGCAAATGCAAATAAAACTTATCATTTAGGCATTGGAGAAGTTGTAGCAAAAAGTACTCTTAGCAAAGCAAACGAAAATCGTTCTTTCCGAATTTATGAAGAACTTGCTATTTTACTAATAAAAGAAGCAAAGCAATTATATTCTGATGATGATGATTTAATGGTAAAAATAAAAAACAATGTTTTTGCTATTGATGCCACAACAATTGACTTATGTTTATCAACTTTTTATTGGGCTACATTTAGAACTACAAAAGCTGGTATAAAATTACACACTCAAATAGATTTAAAAACTTCTATACCTGCATTTATTCTATTTTCTAATGCTTCTGTACATGACGTAAATGTGCTTGACATTATTCATTTTGAACAAAATAGTTTTTATATAATGGATAGAGGATATGTAGACTACAAGCGGCTTTACAAGATAAGTTTATGCGGTGCATATTATGTAACAAGAGCAAAAGACAATATGAGTTATAGAAGACTTTACTCAAACCCTAAGGATAGTTCAAAAGGAATTATTTACGACCAAACTATTTTATTAAATAATTACTATGCTGCTAAAGATTACCCAGAAAAAATCAGAAGAATTAAATACTATGATAACGAAAGTAACAGATTCATTATCTTTTTAACGAATAACTTTCTTTTGCCAGCAGAAGATATTGCTCAATTATATAAACATCGTTGGAAAATTGAATTGTTTTTTAAATGGATAAAACAACACCTACAAATAAAATCTTTTTGGGGGCAGTCAGAAAATGCTGTAAAAACTCAAGTATGGATTGCGATATCGGTTTATGTATTAGTGGCAATTGCAAAAAAGAAATTTATGCTTAAACAAAGTCTCTATGAA
>JAYUJS010000402.1:0-2677 GCA_043765095.1 Ferruginibacter sp. | reverse complement strand
CAGCTTCTGCGGCTTTTGTTTTTGTAATAAGTAATGCTTGCCCTTCATTTTCGGCAGCTGCTTTTAAGTTGTTAGATGCTACAACTTTACTCATACTATTTATAATTGCTTCATCAAATGTAATATCATTTATTTGCAAATCTTGCAAATGATACCCCCAACTTTCTAGCTGTAAATCTACTTGCTCTTTTACATTTTCTACAATATCTCTACGCACATTTAATACCTCTGCTTGTTTTTTGGTTGATACAAAAGCACGAATGCTTCCTTCCACAGTTCTTATAAGTGCTTGCATTAAATCTTTATCGCTTATAAATTTAAACGCTACATTTTTGATGGTTTCCTCATCTATATTTAATACCGAATATAATAACATTGATTTAAAATACACATTTGCTTGATCTACAGTTACCGCTTGAAACTCTAGCTCCACAGAACGATTTTGCACACTTACTTTTTTATAAATCTGCTCTAAAAAAGGTATTTTAAAATTTAACCCAGGGCGCATAATACGTTGGTATTTTCCAAACATAGTAACTACGCCAATTAAGCCTTGGTTAATAGTTACAAAACAACTTAAAGCTCCTAGTACAAGTAAAACAACCCACCAGTATTGAATATAATCTGCCATATAATAATTTTAGAATTGTAAGGTAGGAGATTTTTTTTACTTGGAGAGAAAATTTATTAATTCACTTTTTTCATGAATCATAATTTTTTATAGAAATGCCTAGAGAAATAATACTAGATAAAATTTTAAAATGTATGTTTATTTTCTAGAAATAATTAGATTAAAGTGCTTTTTTACTTGCATAGTAAAAGCTGAAAAAAAAAATACCGCTGAGCCTAGCAAGGATAGGAACGAAAATCCTTTTTTGTTGACGAAGGAGCAAAAAAGATTGGAGTGGATAGCCTTGTAAAATGCTGTACAACGTTTTGCTGTTGATGCTCCAAAAAAATATCTACCAAACAAAAACCCCTTCCAAAAAATGAAAGGGGCTACACATCAAACAGTCTGAAAAATCAAGGTTTCAGGGTAAGCGAGGTTATAAAATTGAGTAAGTTTTTGCAAAGATTGAGTCCGTATTCAAAGAGATATTAAATCTTGAAAGTTCTTACTGAGACTGAATCAATCTGCGACTCAATCTGGTTTTTTTCCGTCTAAAAAATTATTGATGCTGTTTATTTCTGCTTGATTATTGTCGTCGGATTTTACGGTGTAGTTGCTATAAAAAGATTCCACATCTGCTATTTGGTTGTGTATTTCCATATTGCGACGGAGGTATGCTGGTACTGTTTCAAACTCATTATTAGGGTCGGCTGCATTGATGTTAAAAGAAAGATTTCTCAACTTTGCAATCCGCTCCGTGGCCCGGCGCCTAAGCTCATCTGTATCGTCCTGCATGGCAGGTTCCTCTACTGGGTTGCTTATAAAAGGCATATTCGTTTCCGTTTGTACAGCAGGTTTTACCTCCGCCGCTTCTAGGGGTTCTTTTACTACAAGCTTCATCTGCATAGCAAGTTCGTCGGCTTGTATGGCAGGCTGCTGCTGTAGTGGCTCCTCTATAGGCGTGGATTTTGGCTCTGGTATTGCCGTGGCATAAATTTGCGTAGGCCTTGCCAGAAAGCCGCCCGACGAAAGGCTGCTTTTATTGCTAGCTTCATTATTTATTGTTGTAATAATTGCTGTAGTTACAAATTGTGGGTTCGTTGCTGCTGCAATAATATCCGTTTCAAACTGTATTACAGGTTCTTGGTCTTTTGGTGAAGATATTTCAAAAAAGATAGGAGCATCACTCATTTTGTCCACAGTATTTTTACTAAGTATTTGTACTACTGGTTCTATAGCTAGGGTTGGCATAAATAAATCTTGCGCCTTTTCTTGCTCTGCTTTTGCTACCAATGCTTGCACACTTTTGTCTTCAAATTGAAGCGTTGGTTGTATAGCGGCAGGTTGTATATTTTGGATAGATGGCATTTCTAAATGCATTACTACTTTTTCATCTACAGGTGCTACAAAAATTTCTTCTAATGCTGCTTTTGGAAAAGGATCTTTGTGCTCAAACCCAGTAGCGATAAGAGTTATACTTATTTTGCTACCAAGTGTACTGTCATACCCAAGCCCTAAAATTACATCTGTATCTTCCCCGGCTTGGCTAAGTATATAATTTTGAATTATCTCTACTTCATCCATTGTAAACTCGTGCTCACCTTCAGCAGAGTTAATGTTAATAAGTATCCACTTAGCTCCACGAATATCGTTATCGTTAAGTAATGGAGAGGTTAATGCATTTTCTACTGCTACTTGTGCACGGTTTTCTCCTTCTGCAGATGCACTACCTAATATGGCTACACCACCATCCCGCATTACGGTGCATACATCAGCAAAATCCACATTTATTTGTCCAGTACTATTTATTACATCTGTAATACATTTTGCTGCGGTGGCTAAAATATCATCGGCTTTATTAAAAGCTTCTTTCATTTTTAGGTTACCAAATTGATGACGCAATTTATCATTGCTTATTACCAATAAAGTATCTACATGGTTTTTTAATAGCATGATACCTTCTTCAGCTTGCGCTACTCTTTTTTTACCTTCGTAAGCAAAAGGTGTAGTAACAATACCAACGGTAAGTATGCCTAAATCTTTACAAATTTTTGCAATGATAGGTGC
>JAYUJS010000401.1:0-2681 GCA_043765095.1 Ferruginibacter sp. | reverse complement strand
CAAAATAAATTTTTTCAGCCTGTTGAAAAAAGTCCCTCATTTGTTCGGCCGTGGTTAATTTTTGTGTGTTGGGGCCAATACGAACATAAATAGCTCCTGATAAAACATAAGGTTTATTAGGACCAGACGGCACTTCAATTATTCCAATAATTTTACCATCAACTTCAATAAATGCAAGCGAACAAGGTAAATGAGGCGTTATTTCATTAAGGCTATTTTGTATGGCAGAGCGTTTCGCATTATCAATATTAACTCCCTTTATTTCGTTGGCATCATTTACCCCAATTAATAAAACGCCACCTGCTGCATTTGCAAATGCACAAATTTCTTCTGTAAGTTCCTTTACTTTAGATGGAACAGAGATTTTAAACTCTGCATTGTACCCTTCGCCAGATGCAACCAATAGTTTTATATCATCAGCAGTTATCATAATACTACATTTTTACATTAGGTATTAATACATATACTCCTAAAATATCGGGAGGCAATATTGGTATAACGGCTTCAAATCTTTTAGCACCAATAAATTTTGCAAAACGGGTATGTGCATGCACCAATTCTTTAGAGCGTTTTGCTACCACTGCTTCAAAATCTGGATGCAGGTTTTGAAAATGCTGTAGTTCTTTTTCAAAAATATTTTCTTGTCTTTCTATACTTATATCTATAGCATTAGAGGTATGTAAAAGCTTTTTACAGGTTTCAATATCCAACGCATTTATACCATCTGCAGTTTGCTCATAGCCCCATAAAAACATTTCTTCCGATACCATTTCGTGCTGCTTGCTCACCTCTCGTATTACATTACGAACCCTAAATTGTATAAGCGTAGTTTGTGTATTTACAGCATCGGTAGCAAACACGGCTGCTCTTGCTGCTTTTTGCCCTGTTCTTTCTTTGTCTAAAGAATTGGCAATAATACGATGGCATAATTGCTCTACAAAACGATGGTTGCGCCCAATGTAACGATACCCTTGTGGTGTAGGAGATTGAAACGAAATATGTATTTTATCTGACGCTCCCAATGCACTAGCCATCCAATCATCCATATTTGTTTTTTTGAAAATATAACCATTCTTCACTTTTTCAAAATTAGCACCTAATAATATGGAAGCGTCAATTACAAATGCTTCCAAAGTAGCTACATCACCAATAGCCTCATCTACTTCTTGTAAATCTTTTTGCACTTCACTCGGCATTATACTTTCGTGTGCAAAAATAGAACTGATTTTTTCTGCCCTTTCTCTAGCTATTTCAATTTCGTTGGTAATTAAAATATCCAATTCATTTAGCTCGGGGCTTGCACCAAAATCTAATCTAATTTGTTTTACAAAATGACTTTGCGCTTTATCAGGGTTTAGCAATACCTCTTTTAAAACCTTATCCATTATAGAGCGGTTATCATCTGCCAACGCAATGCTCACACCCGATGTGTTTTGTATGCGTTGTATTTTTTCTATAATAATTTTTAATACTACTACATCTATTGGGTTATCTTCTCCAAACAAAATTTTTACATCTATTGTATTTTGATGTTGTCCGTTTTTGTCTGTCCATCCTGGTTGTCCATATCTATCTACTCGCCCTTCTCTTTGTTCTAGTCTGTTGGGGTTCCAAGGTAAATCGTAGTGCAGTATAGCATTAAATTTATCTTGTAAATTTATACCTTCACTAAGGCAGTCGGTAGCTACTAAAATACGTTTTGCACTCAAACCCATTTCATCTATTTTTTCTCGGCGTTCTTCATCGCTCAGCTCGCTGGTAATAGCACGTACATCTACATCTTTGGGTAATTGTTGTTTTAAAATATTGGCTACATAATGTGCAGTAGCTATAAACCTGCAAAATATTATGGGGCTTTGTCCTTTATTTAGCCAAATTTTTATTTGCTCAGTTGCTCGTTTTACTTTTTGGTCTTTATCAATATGTATGAGTGCGGCTGCCTTTTGTGATAGTTTATGTAAGGTATTCCATTCGCTATCTGTAAGCCCTGCTCGTTCTATAATTTCAATTTGTTCCGTATCATTTTGCTCATCCCATTTTTCCACAATTGGGTTATCTTTTACATCTTCGTCTGCTACATCAAATGGTTCTGTAATTTTAGATTTTCTTTTTTGTAGCATTTCAAAACCTGCGGCAGGGCTGCTCATTACGCCTCTTAACAAGGAGAGTGCAGCAAAATATTTTATACGGGCTTTGTTATCTGCTACTCCTTCGGTACTTATGCCTCTGGCAAATTTTAATACATCTTGGTAGAGCAAATAATAATCTGATGAGGCAGATAAGGTATATGGCAATTCCTCTGTAGTTCTTTTTGGAAAAGGTGTTTCTTCATCTAACCATTTTTCTATATTTTTTCTTTTGCGCTGTATAAATTGTGTGGCTACTTTTTTCTTTTCAAAAAGTTGTAAATCCATAAAATCATACTCCTCAAAATCGTTATTTACCAACCCCAATAAAGATTTAAACTCGCCATCTTTACCGCTATGAGGTGTAGCAGTAAGTAGCAATAAATGTTGCAGCTTGTTTTTAGCAATTTTTTCCAGTAACTCATATCGCTGTTGGCTTTGGCTGCCCTTTTTAAAATCTAAATTTTTGGTACAGGTATGTGCTTCATCTACTATTACAAGGTTTGGCACATCTTTTAAAAATGCAGGCATTTTTGCAGAACCATTTTTTACGTA
>JAYUJS010000400.1:0-2683 GCA_043765095.1 Ferruginibacter sp. | reverse complement strand
TCCAAAAAAATCCCATGCCTTTTCACAAAATAATAAACGACCCTGTATATGGTTTCATCACAATAGATGATGAACTTATTTACAAAATAATTGCGCATCCATATTATCAACGCCTCCGCCGCATACAACAAATGGCAATGGCTAATTTAGTATACCCAGGTGCCGTGCATACTAGGCTACATCATTCTCTTGGGGCGTATCACCTTATGTGCATGGCTTTGCAAGAGCTTACAAGAAAAGGCATAGATATTTCACCAAAAGAACAACAAGGCGCAAAAATTGCTATACTCTTACATGATGTAGGGCATGGACCATACTCGCATGCACTTGAGAAAGTACTTGCTGAGGGCGTGCATCATGAAAAAATATCTTTGTTAATTATTGAAGAACTAAATAAAATATTTGATGGTGCATTACAAATTGCATTGGAGATTTTTAATGGCACATATCATAAAAAATATTTACACCAGCTTGTAAGTGGTCAGCTAGACGTAGATAGAATAGATTACCTAAGTAGAGACAGCTTTTTTAGCGGAGTAGTAGAAGGTTATGTAGCGTATGATAGAATTTTGAAAATGATAACTGTGCATGATGGAAAGTTAATGGTAGAAGAAAAAGGTATTTATTCTATTGAAAAATTTTTGATAGCACGAAGGCTTATGTATAGGCAAGTGTATCTACACAAAACTGTAGTGAGTGCAGAGCAAATGCTTCAAAGAATTATAAAAAGAGCAAAATTTATAAATGCAGAGTGCCAGCAACCACTTAATATGTTTATAAATGAACCTTTACAAAATATTACGCTTGAGCAGTTTTGCAGTATAGATGATGCAGATGTAATGATGGCTATAAAAAATTGGTGCAACCACACAGATAAAGTTTTATCCATACTTTGCAAAAGAGTATTAGATAGAAAATTATTAAAAGTAAAATATCTTTCCGCTTGGGTAAGTGATGCAGCGTTATTAGAAAAAAGAGCGTCTACTGCAATTGAGTTTGGTATAAGCGATGTAGATGCAGAATGGCTTGTATTTGCTGGTGAAGCCACCAGTAGTACTTATAATTTTGATGAGCAACCTATTAAAATTTTATTTAAGGATGGTAGTGTAAGAAATATTTCTGAGGTAGATGATGCATTAATAAATGAAAGCTTGCGTGGGAATATCAAAAAATATTATATTTGTTATCCTAGTTTTTAAAATAAAATGTAACCAATAATGCAATTTACCGCAAAACAAATAGCTGAAATAGTTGGTGGAACTGTAGAAGGCAATGCAAATATTACGGTAGCTTCATTTGGTAAAATAGAAGAAGCAAAACCAGGGGAATTAGCTTTTTTAGCTAATCCTAAATACGAAGAATATTTATATAGCACCAATGCTGATATTATTATAATTAATGAGGCTCAAATATTAAAACAGCCTACAACCGCTACCCTCATACGTGTAGCAGATGCATATAGTGCCTTTGCATTATTACTTAGGCAATACGAAAGGATGCAGTCGCAACAAATGATAGGAATACAAGAGCCCGTTTACATACATGCTTCAGTAAAAAAAGGCAAAGATATTTTTATAGGGGCTTTTGCATATATAGGAGAAAATGTTATAATAGCTGATGGAGTAAAAATTTATCCAAATGCTTATATAGGTAATAATGTTATAATTGGTGAAAAATCAATAATTCACCCAGGTGTAAAAATTTATCATGATTGTATAATTGGAAACAGAGTAGTAATTCATGCTGGGACAATTATAGGTGGTGATGGTTTTGGCTTTGCCCCACAGCCCAATGGTAGTTTTAAAAAAGTACCACAAATGGGCAATGTTATTATAGAAGACTATGTAGAAATAGGCAGTAATACTACTATTGATAGAGCAACCATGGGCAGCACAATTATAAAATCAGGTGCTAAGTTGGATAATCTTTTACAAATTGCACATAATGTAGAAATAGGAAATAATACCATAATAGCTGCACAAAGTGGCATAAGCGGCAGCACCAAAATTGGCAACAATGTTATGATTGGTGGGCAAGTAGGTATTGTAGGGCATCTTACAATTGCAGATGGAAGTAAAATAAATGCACAAAGCGGTGTTAGCAAATCTATGAAAAACCAAGGGCAAATTGTTACTGGCTCACCAGCTTACGACTTTACTGCTGCATTGCGCAGCCAAGCGCTTATACGTAAGCTGCCAGAGCTTGAAAGAAGAGTGAAAGAGTTAGAAGATGAAATTAAAAAGCGTGTTATTGATAAAGGTGAATAACTAAATATAATTTCGGTAGTCCCATAAATAAAATAAACTTTTATCAATCGCAGCTTATTTGGAAAGGTAAACAATGCTTAAAATTTATTTTATGATTGCTAAATGCTTTTAACTTTATATGTGTAATCTTTTTAGTTTTTAAACGCAGCCCTTATATAAAATTATATATTTTCATATATTTTTCCTAATTTGTATAAATTTTTCTATTGAAACCTTTTTACAAAATAAAATTATTGATAAGTTTTTTATTGTTGCAATTGTTTGCCACAAAGTTTTGTAATGCACAAATGGAATTTGTACAAAATAAAGGGCAGTGGGATACTAAAATAAATTACAAAGCAGATTTTAAAACTGGTGCATTTTTTTTGGAAAATAAAGGTTTTACAGTCAAAATAAATAGTGCAGAAGATTTAAAA
>JAYUJS010000399.1:0-2687 GCA_043765095.1 Ferruginibacter sp. | reverse complement strand
CCTGTGTATTTTTTGCCAATTTGTTAAAGGCAATACAATTTCTTTTTTTTTCATAAATCTTTTTTGTTTTGTTGTCAATAATTGGTACTTTAAGATTGCAATACTATCACAGAATGATAAACTATTATCATTTTATGATAATATTTTTATCAACAATGTGTTAATAATATTTTGAAATGCAGTTCCATCAAGGGTTAAGACTAAAAAAATTTATTGAAAATAAAAAGTATAAGAATGCAGATATTATAAAAAAATCGGGTATTAAGCAAGCTACATTTTATAGAATGCTTGCCGAAAAACAACAATTACCTGTAAATTTTATAACTGTTTTGAAAATTTTGGACGTTACCGAAGGAGAGTTTTTTAAAGAGGATTTTAACAATAAAGAGTTTGATACTTTAAGAAAGGAATATGAAACATTAAAGGTAGAAAATATACAATTAAAAGATGAGGTTTTGCAGCTTCATAGGGAATCTAGGAATGATAAAATAACTCTTAAAAAAACTAGAACTACTGCGTAGTTTTTTTACTAATTGGAATTGAAAAAAGGTTTACAAATAAATTTTAGATTTTAATTCGTTTACTTTTTCAATGGCATTTTGTACATAGTGCAATTTGCCATCAATAATGATTACTTTATTGGTTACGTTTTGTAGTACCAGTTTTATAAAGTCGAGGTTTTGTATAATAGTATCTGTAGTAATAAAACAAAAATAGGGCTTAAAAACCCGAAAAAATAACTTGCTACAAAAATAAAAATGGGTATCAGTTTTTTAAAAAATTTCGGCTTGTCTTGCCATCCCGACATTTTAAAACCTGCATTTTTATTGCGGGTTTTTTTATGCCCAGTTCTCTCGTCCCGATTTTAGATCAGGAGGGTCGTAAGTTTGAATCCTTCTATCCCGACTTTTTAGAACCTGCAATTTTATTGCGGGTTTTTTTATGTTTTTTTTTGCGTTTCGACTGGAGGGGAGTTTGGAAGTTGGGAACTTTCTACCCGATTAAAATTGACAATTTAGGTTTATGCCTAGCCTTCCTATTTATCTTTTCAGTTTAAAATAATCCTTTTATAACACCTTGCACCACACCATGGTTTACTTATTTTTAAACTAAGCAATGATTAACATTTTAACCTAAACTAGTAAATTTGAAAATTATTTTCAATTATGTTTAACTCTTCCACAAAACAAATACAGATTTTTAAATCTTTTTTTAAAGGACGAGAAGATGTATTTGCGATAAGATGGGAAAAAGAAAGTAAAAGTGGCTACATACCTGCTTATGATTTGGATTGGAATGCGTTTTCGAAACATAAAGCAAATGGCGGCACATTGAAAGATTTCCCAAATAAACAATTTGCAAAACTTACAGAACAAAGAATAGTAAATCATTTAAAAGGAAAAGAAGTAATTTGGCTGTATCCATTGTTAGAAGATAATACCTCATGGTTTATTGTAGCAGATTTTGATGAAAGTATTAGTAGTAAAAAAACTTGGATAGATGAATGCCAAATTTTTATTGACGCATGTAAGAAAAAAGAATTACCTGTTTATCTAGAACGTTCAAGAAGTGGAAAAGGCGGGCATGTTTGGATGTTCTTTGATAAAACCTTCCCTGCTTTTAAAAGTAGAAAAATAGTACTTCATATTTTAGAAGATGTAGGTATCATTTCTCCATTTGATAAAAACTCAAACTACGACAGATTGTTTCCGAACCAAGATTATCATTCAGGTAAAGGTTTGGGAAATTTGATTGCATTACCATTTCAACAAAAGGCATTAATAAATAACAATAGTTGTTTTATAGATGTACAAACTTTAATTCCTTTTGAAAATCAATGGGAGTTTCTTCAAAATATGCAACGAGTTTCTGTTCAACATTTTGATACTTTATACAATAGCATTTCGATAGAGAAAGAAGAAGTAAAGACAATTACACAAAAAGATTATCCTAAATCAAATGATTTAAAGATTGTTTTGAGTAACCAAATTCGTATTGCAAGAAATAATCTACCTGCTGAATTGATAACGTTTTTAAGAGATAACCTAAACTTTATAAATTCAGACTATATCATTAAAAAGAAATTAGGTAAAAATACTTTTGGCACAACTTCCTATTTTAAAATGCTAGAAGAGAAAGATGGTTTTGTGTTATTGCCTAGAGGGTTTATTGGCAAATTGCTTCGCTTTTGTAATGAAGAAAAAATAATATATACCTTAATTGATGAACGCAAAAAACTATCTGAGGTTAATTTCAATTTTAAGGCGTCGTTGTTCGAGTATCAACAAGCGGCAGTAAATACTACTGAGAAAAAAGATATTGGAATTATTGTTGCACCACCTAGTAGTGGTAAAACGATTATGGGTTTAAGTATTGTTGCAAATAAGAAACAGCCTACACTAATAATTGTACACTGAAAACAATTATTTGACCAATGGATAGAAAGAATACAATCTTTTTTAGGAATTGCAGAACCATTTATAGGAAAAATACATCAGGGTAAACAAAAAATAGGAACGCACATTACCATTGCTATGGTGCAAACTCTTGTAACAATTGATTCAACAAATGAACTTTTCAAATCTTTCGGCTTAATAATAGTTGACGAATGCCATCATGTGCCTGCAAAAACATTTAGAGAGGTTATTCAAAATTTTTCTTGTTTTTATTTATATGGTTTAACCGCT
>JAYUJS010000398.1:0-7195 GCA_043765095.1 Ferruginibacter sp. | reverse complement strand
TGCATATATACCTGATGATGTGGTTTTACTTGCACCTAAGGGTACATTTGCAGGCGCATCACTCACAGAGCGTTGGCAGGTGTTTGGAGATGATAAATTTGATTATGTAACACTTGGGCTTAGCACTAAACTGGCATATCAATCTATGCAGCAGCTATACCCAAGCACAATAGTGGTAGATGTATTTGGTGCTACGAATAATACCAATTGGATAACACAATTACAAAATTGTAAAGAAATAAAAAATGTAACGTATGACCAATTGCAAGATGGAATTTTTCGTATTACAATTTCTTTAAAACATACACAACATTGGGGTCATAGCATTTATTACAAAGGAAATTTACTTACTATAAAAATAAAACAACAGCCTGCCACAATTACGTTAAAAAACCTTACAATAGCTGTAGATGCTGGGCATGGTGGCAGCAACACAGGTGCTGGAGGGCCTACCAATTCATCAGAAAAAGAACTTACACTTGCCATAGCTTTAAAGCTGCAACAAGCTTTGCAAGAGCAAGGAGCAAAAGTAATAATGACCCGTGCTACCGAAAAATTTGTTGACAATAAAGAACGTATTTTATTTTACAGAGATAACACACCTGATTTGCTCATAAGCATACACCTCAACTCATCTGGTGACCCAATACGTAGCGGCGGCACTAGCTCTATGTACAAATACATTGGCTTCAGAAACTTGAGTGCTTGTATACATAAACGCATGCTCCAATTAGGTTTAAAAGAGTATGGCAATATTGGCGCATTTAATTTTATGCTCAATAGCCCTACTGAATATCCTAATGCACTCGTAGAAACTTTATTTCTTAGCAACCCCGCAGAAGAAGAATTGGTGCTAGACCCAGCTTTTCAACAAAAAATGGCAGAGGCAATGGTAGCAGGGGTGAAAGATTTTTTGGCAGGGGTGAGGGAAATGCAATAAAATTTATGCAACTTTTTTTGTTTGGTATTTATTTAAGAGCGTTACTATTTTTTAGAAGTATTAAGTCTAGAAGAATTGCAGAACATTTGTAACCCTGCTATCCATTCCACCCAACACAAGGTCAGTATTCACTTCTATTAGTGCAAGGCAGGGCACTATTTTTTTTCAGCTTTTATTATGCAACTATTTAACGATAAGAAAAAAGGGGTAAGTAAAGTTTTTGAAATTAAATCTACAACCATATATTCATTATCAAATTTTATAATTTCTAATAGAGCATTTCTGAGGAGTATTTAATTTTTTCATTACGCTGAAAAAATAAAAAAAAGCGTTTCCGCATTGAAACCTAAAATCGGCAATCTAAAATCTAAAATCCTTTTTTTACCTCACCAACGTACCCGTCTTCTCCCCAATAACCACACTCATAAGGTTACCAGGTTTGTTCATATCAAACACCACAATTGGTAAATTGTTTTCCATGCAAAGGGTAAAGGCGGTCATGTCCATTATTTTTAAGTTTTGGGTAATGCAATCTGCAAAACTTATATGTCCATATTTTGTAGCTGTTTGGTCTTTTTCTGGGTCAGCAGTATAAATGCCATCAACTCTCGTGCCTTTAAGTATTACATCTGCTTTTATTTCCACAGCCCTTAGCGAGCCTGCTGTATCGGTAGTAAAATAGGGGTTGCCAGTGCCAGCACCAAATATAACCACACGTCCTTTTTCCAAATGCCTCATAGCACGCCTGCGTATGTAAGGCTCTGCTATTTGCTCCATTTTTATAGCACTTTGCAAGCGAGTAACAACGCCAGCTTTTTCAAGCCCACTTTGCAGTGCCATGCCATTTATAACCGTAGCCAGCATACCCATATAATCTCCTTGAGCTCTTTCAATACCCGTTTCCGCTTCATTCATACCACGGTAAATATTACCACCACCTATTACAATAGCTACTTGCACCCCTAAATCATAAATTTGCTTAATTTCTTGTGCATATTGTGCAATAACAGCTGGGTCAAGCCCAAAACTTTTATCGCCCATTAAAGACTCGCCAGAAAGTTTTAAAAGTATACGTTTGTATTTTGGTAACATTTAAATTATTTTTTGCGAAGATAAAAATTAGATTGCAAATGCACGATTTAAGATTATAAATGCAAAACATTGGCCATAAAAAAACTCCTCATTATTTGAGGAGTAATATTTAGTTTTAAATTTAGCGGTCAAATTTTATTTCTTGCAATATTTGCTTATCACCTCTCTGCTTTAGGTTTGCGGTGGTTCTAAATGTGCCATTATTCGTTACTAAATTACCAATTACAAATTGCGAACCACCTGCATCTCCTTGGTGCACTACTATAAAAGATTTAACTAAATTATTTGCAAAAAAATCTCTTAATATAGTTTCCCCTTGGCTTTTGCTATAATTATTACTCTTGCCAGCCAGGGTTATTTCTACAGTATTATCAAAATATTTTGATACAGAAGATGCATTGCCAGCTTTTATACCATTAATAACATCTATTAAACCAGTGCTTACACTAAATGCACTTAATATAAAACCAGTAATTAATATATATAAAATCGTTTTCATAGTTTGTTTTCTTTTAAAGACGATAATTATTTGCTAAAAGTATGCCAATTCATAAAATAATTGTACAATATTAAAATTAATTAGTAACATTTTATTAAAACAAGTAATTCAATCTTAATTTAAAAATTATTTTATAACTAGTAATAAAAGTTATATACCTTTTATTGTATAAATTTTTTAAGAAAGCAATTATTTACACTTTTCTAAAATTAAAATTATAGAGTTAATATTAATGTTGCTAAACATTTTAATTTTTTAAATTATTTTATATTAATAAATTTATTTTAAAAAATTAGATAAATAATAATTCAAATTTAAAATTTCATTTTCACCTTAAAACTTGAAATGCACATACAAAGAATTAGATTTGCTTTATGCAAAGTAAAAAATCAATATTGATAATAATGGATGGCTGGGGAATAGGAAAAGTAAAAAGTAGCGATGCAATACAAAATGCCAATGTGCCATTTGTAAATGGCTTGTATACCCAATATCCTAATAGTACTTTAATAACCTGCGGTGAAGAGGTAGGCTTGCCTAATGGGCAAATGGGTAACAGCGAAGTTGGTCATTTAAACCTTGGTGCAGGCAGAATTGTGTACCAAGATTTACAACGTATAAATGTATCTATAAAAGATAAAAGTTTTGATACCAATAAAGCATTGTTAAATAGTATTTCTTATGCACAACAAAATAATAAAACTTTGCATTTGCTGGGGCTTGTAAGCAATGGAGGTGTTCATTCTCATATTAGCCACATAAAAGCTATTACTAGCTTATGTGCGGCTAAAAATTTTAATAATGTATTGGTTCATGCTTTTACAGATGGTAGAGATACTGACCCCAAAAGCGGTTTTGCATTTATAGAAGATTTACAAACACATTTATTAAAAACTACGGGTAAAATAGCCACAATAACTGGGCGCTATTATGCTATGGATAGAGATAAAAGATGGGAGCGTGTAAAAACAGCTTATGACTGCATAGTAAATGCTGTAGGGCATAAAACAGATAATATATTAAAATCTATACAGAATTCTTATGCAGAAAATGTAACAGATGAATTTATGCTACCGTTAATTAACAACAGTATAGCAGATACTACCATAAAAGATGAAGATGCGGTGCTTTGTTTTAATTTTAGAACAGATAGGTGTAGAGAAATAACAGAAGTACTTACACAAATAGACATGCCAGAGTATGCCATGCATACATTAAAACTACATTATACAACAATTACCAAATATGATCATAGCTATACAAATGTGTTTGTAATGTATGATAAAGATAATTTAGAAAATACGCTAGGGCAGGTAATAGCGGCGGCTGGTAAAACACAATTACGTATTGCCGAAACAGAAAAATACCCACATGTTAGTTTCTTTTTTAGTGGAGGCAGAGAAGTTCCCTTTGAAGGAGAAAATAGAATAATGATACCATCTCCAAAGGTAACTACTTACGATTTACAGCCTACAATGAGTGCTTATGAAGTAGCTACAGCCGCTATTAAAGAAATAGATACCGTGCAGCCAGATTTTATATGCCTCAACTTTGCCAATGCAGATATGGTAGGACATACAGGTGTGTGGGAGGCAGTAATAAAAGCAGTAGAAACCGTAGATGAATGTGTAAAAAATGTAGTAACAAAAGCATTAGAAAAAGACTATACTATTTTTTTACTAGCAGACCATGGCAATGCTGATTATGAAATAAATGAAGACGGAACCCCTAACACAGCACATACTTTAAACCCAGTACCATTTTTTGTAATTGACAAAAAATGGAAAGGAAAAGTAAAAGATGGAAAGCTTGCAGATATAGCACCAACCATATTAAAAATGATGAATATAGAAATACCAACTTTGATGACAGGTGAAGTACTGATTTAAAAAAATTGATCAAAAAGTTAATCCGTATAAAAATTAACTAGCTTTACCCATACTAGCAAGGCGTTCATTCTCTGCTAGTATTGCAGGCATATAATCGTTTAATTCGGCTTCAAATTCGATTAATGAAATTTGAGCTTGGTAAAAATTATCTTCATTTAATAATATTTCAACTGCCTGCGCTTTTTTTGTAAGCTGCGGCAATCCAATATTGTAAAACGAAGGCGCAATTTTGTGTAATAGATTTGCAGCCTCTTTAAAATTTTTGCTTTTAAATGCTACATTAATATCATTCATATCAGCAGGCATTTCTTCAATAAATAATTGAAAAATTTCGCCAATTTCATTTATCATTTCTTTATAATAAGAAAGTAAAAAATCTCTATCCAATTGTTTTATCATTGTAGATATTTTGCTATTAATTTAAAAAAGTGTATTATCTAAGCCAATACTTTAATGCACAAGTTTAAGTACTCACAACTGTTTAAGGTTTTAACGGGCACAATTCAGCCAAATTATTATTGCTTTATTGTACTACTATAATTATAGCTTAATTTTATATCAGTAATTTATTAACGAAGATATTACGTTATTGTTGTGTAAAATAAAATTTCGGTGCATTCCTGTAAAATTAAATGATTTATATTTATGAAAAACTGTCTTATTATGCAAGATTAAATCGACATTATTATATGAAAATTTCAAAATAAAGAATGTATTTAATTATTTTAAATTTTTATTTTTCATAGTGTAAAAAGATTATGTTAAAATTGTAGCAATACCTAAAAATAATAAAAAAATGCAAATTCAAATACTTAAATCGAAAGTACATAGAGCAGTAATAACAGAAGCGAATTTAAACTATGTAGGTAGCCTAACCTTAGATGAAGATATAATGGATGCTGCTAATATGATAGAGCATGAAAAAATACAAGTTGTAAACGTAAATAATGGGGAGCGCATAGAAACTTACCTTATAAAAGGTAAAAGAGGCAGTGGAGTGGTATGTTTAAACGGCCCTGCTGCACGAAAAGGAGCAGAAGGGGATGTAGTAATAGTAATTTCTTATGCATTAATGGATTTTGAAGAAGCAAAAAAACACAAGCCAGTAGTGGTTTTTCCTAAAGGAGGCAATAAATTATAAAAAAAGATTTAAAAAAGCACAAATTCATTTGCTTATTAAATTTTGGATGTGTATTTTTGCCACCCTCAAGTAAATGGAGAGATGCCTGAGTGGCCGAAAGGAACGGTTTGCTAAATCGTCGTACGGGTTACACTGTACCCAGGGTTCGAATCCCTGTCTCTCCGCTTTTATTTTGAAAAAATTTATAAACCGGTAGAACTTATTAAGTTCGGGATGTAGCGTAGCCCGGTTATCGCGCCTGGTTTGGGACCAGGAGGTCGCAAGTTCGAATCTTGCCATCCCGACATTTTATATGAAACCCGCCACCATGGCGGGTTTCATATTTTAAAAAAGTAACTTGAGACAAAACAAGTTAAAACTGTACCATTTAAGATTTTTGTAAAAACAAAAATTTTTATGAGTATAGAAAAAAAAATTTTTGCTGTAAAAAAATACTCCGAAGTTTCTCAACTTCTTACTAGGTGGTATGTAAAAGTGAAAGTCCCCTGCTATGTTACTGGTACGTTTAAGTGGAAAAAATGCTATGGTGACATAAACAAGTATACCACCATAGATGAAAGGATTGCAGCAATGGACGAACTAGAAAGCCATATTTTGCTTACCCAAGATTATAAGAATGTGCAAGGTGGTAGGAGTGTAGGATACGTATATGAGGGATTTGTAACTGATATTGTTTTTCAACTAAAGAAAGTACTTGACCTTCGCAAATTTGCTATACGATTAAGTACACAAAGAAAGTATGCAGGGCAAATAAAAAACATGCAAGACTGGTTAAAATTGAACGGCAAATTAAAGCTGCCAGTAGCTACCCTATCTCAAGATGATGCAGCTTGTTTTTTTAATTATTTGATGGTAGATAAGAAGCTCAGTAATGTTAGTTATAACAGCCATTTGCAAATGCTAAAAACATTTTACAAAATCTTGATGGAACAGGAAGTTTGCACAAAAAATCCTTTTGCAGGGCTTAGAACGCTGCCCAAAATGTGTACACCCTCGTTATACTATTCGGATACACAAAAGAAACATTTAGGAGAAATTCTGGAGCGTACTGATAAAAATCTATTTCACTTTGTACAATTTATTTACTACTGTTTTATACGCCCAAATGAAATAAGGCACTTAAAAATAAAAGATATTAATGTAGGTGAAAGAAAAATTAAAATAGATGCAAGTTTTAGCAAAAATAAAAAAACTCAATTTGTATCTATACCCTCACAGCTTGTAACTACACTTTTAGAAATGCGTATAAGTGAGTACGATAAGGAATTTTATTTATTTGGCTCCAGGGGATTACCAAGTAAAGAAATGATAGGAGAAAATACAATGAAAACTCGGCATAGAAATATTTTGATAGCTAACGGTTATAGCTTACAACACAAATTATATAGTTGGAAACATACTGGCGCAATTAGCTGCACAAAGGCAGGAATGAATATAAAAGATTTACAAATGCAATTAAGACATCATAGCCTTGACCAAGTAAATATTTATTTGCAAAGTATGCTTGTATTTGAGAGTGAATTTATAAAGGAAAGTTTTCCAACTCTATAACCGTTTTGCTTTTTTGTTCTCCACCACCACCACCACCTCCATTGCCGCCTGATACAAATGAATTTTTTATAAAACTATAGCTA
>JAYUJS010000397.1:0-2693 GCA_043765095.1 Ferruginibacter sp. | reverse complement strand
ATTATCAGCTTTTTACAAATACAGAAGAGGTTGTTGATAATTTGTTTAAACAACTTTCTTTATTGGATGGGCGTGCCGTAAAAGATGACTCACTCATAAATTATATAAGTTGGTTTCAATATTTATTAATAGCTGCTTTATTTTTACTTATTATAGAATTATTTATTGCTGAAATAAAAAAGAACAAAACGAATAGCTTAAAAATAACGGCTACTATATTTTTTATGAGTATCAATCTTTCATCATTTGCACAAGCAGAAAATGAGAGTATAAAAAAAGGAAATGATGCTTATAAAAAAAAGGATTTTGAAACTGCCATTACTAAATATGGAGAAGCATTGCAAAAAAATATAGCCAATGGTGCTGCACAGTTTAACCTAGCTAATGCATTGTATAAAGCTGATAAAAAAGACGAAGCTAATAGTACTTATGATAAGGCCAATGCTAACTTTACCAAACCAATTGAAAAGAGCAATGCACTTTATAATAAAGGCGTAGTACTGCAAAATAATAAAAAATTAGAAGAGAGTATTGTTGAATATAAAAATGCTTTAAAACTAGACCCTACTAATGCTGATGCACGCCATAATTTACAATTAGCCTTAAAACAACAGCAACAAAAACAGCAAAAAAAAGAAGACAAGGATAAAAAAAAGGATAAAGAAAAAGAACCAAAAGAGGATAAGAAAGATAAAAAAGACAAGAAAGAAGAAGATCAGCCAAAAGAAAATAAAAGCAATATGTCTCAAAAAGATGCGGAACAAAAATTGCAAGCTTTGTTACAAAAAGAAAAAAATCTACAAGATAAAATGCATAAAGTAGATGCCGCTACAAGCAATAAGGCAGATAAGGATTGGTAATAGGTAATATCCAATTAAAATAATTACACAAATCACATTTTCAATTATTGCTACTACTATTAGATAGTTAACTTTGCATTCATAAACTTTTATATGAATCAATACTGCGAATCTATATCCCATTACAAGCGTTTAAAAACAAAAGAAGTAAAAGTAGGCAACCTAATTATTGGTGGTAACAATCCCATACGTATTCAAACAATGACTACCACAGATACGATGGATACCAAAGCTACAGTAGAACAAACCATACGTTGTATACAAGCAGGTGCTGAGCTAGTACGCATAACTGCTCCATCAAAAAACGAAGCCGAGAATTTAAAAAATATACAAGCACAGTTACACAAACAAGGTTTTTTTACACCACTTGTTGCAGATATTCATTTTACACCAAATGCTGCAGAAATAGCTGCAAAAATTATAGAAAAGGTAAGAGTCAACCCAGGTAACTATGTAGACAAAAAAAAAGTTTGAACAAATAGAATATACCGATGCAGAATATGCTGAAGAGATAGATAGAATACGAGAACGCTTTACCCCACTCGTTTTAATTTGTAAAGAAAATGGTACTGCTATGCGTATTGGCACAAATCACGGCAGCCTTAGCGATAGAATAATGAGTAGATATGGAGATACTGCTATTGGCATGGTAGAAAGCGCCATGGAGTTTTTACGCATTGCCAGAAGTTTAAATTATCACCAGATTATATTAAGTATGAAAAGTAGTAACCCGCTTGTAATGGTGCAGGCTTATAGGTTACTCATAACACATATGCAGGAAGAATTTGGCGAATGCTACCCATTACACCTTGGTGTAACCGAAGCGGGAGATGGCGAAGATGGAAGAATAAAATCTGCTATTGGTATTGGTAGTTTACTAGAAGATGGTATTGGTGATACAATAAGAGTAAGCCTTACCGAAGACCCCGAGTTTGAAATACCCGTTTGTAGGGATTTGGTTTCTAGATATGAGACTCAAGAAGCAGTTTTCAGTGAGCAGTTGGCAAAAGCAAACGAACTTCAAATATCAAAAAACCTTCAAGCTTCAAGCTTCAACCTTCAAACCCTCTCCTACTCTCCTTTCGAATATAAGCGAAGAACAAGTACTGCTGTAAAAAACATTGGCGGTAAAAATGTACCCATTGTAATAGCAGATTTTATGATAGCTAAAACCATTTCTGCTAATGACTTGGAAGTAATTGGATATAGATACGATGCAGCCACTGACAAATGGAATATTGGTGATGCAGCGGCTGATTATATTTATGTAGCAGATAAGTTGATTGATTTTGCATTGCCAGGCATGCTTAGTTTTATTACAAATTATAAAGTATGGGAAGTAGCTAATTCAGATGCTGCAAAATGTTTTCCATTATTTACCGCTTACGAATTTTTAGGAGCAGCAAAAAAGCATGAAGCATTAAATTTTGTTTCTGTTTGTGTTGATGATGATAATGCTGCATTAATAAAAAAATTACAAGTAGAAAAAAATGTAGTGCTTTGTATTTATAGCAGCCAAAAAAATGCTATGCAACAAATGCGAATGTTTATAAATGAATTGGCTACACAAAAAATAAATTGTGCTGTAGTAATAGCGGTAGAAAGTATGCAAAGTAGTATAGATAAGCAGTTGATAGAATACAGTGCAACTGCTGGTGGGCTTTTGCTTGATGGTATGGGGGATGGAATTTGGCTTATGAACGACCCAAGTATTATAGATATTTCAAAAGTGAGTGGACGAACGTATTTACAAACAACTAACAACCATCAGTTTTTAAACAACACTTCGTTTTCTATTTTACAAGCAGTACGTACCCGTATTTCTAAAACTGA
>JAYUJS010000396.1:0-7234 GCA_043765095.1 Ferruginibacter sp. | reverse complement strand
CCATGCATTTGGGTATATGGCTGTAGCATTGCCTTCTATGCCATGGTCACCAACAAAAATAAAAATAGTATTATTAAAATAAGTTTCTTTTTTTGCTGCTTCTATAAATTTTTTAAAACAATAATCGGAGTATAAAAAAGCATTGTATTCTTTTAAGGATTCAAATCCATTTTTTTCTAATTCTTCTTTGCTAATATTTTTTTGTATAAAATCTTTATCTTCTTCTGGTATATTAAATGGACGATGATTATCTGCAGTTTGAATAATGCTAAAAAATGGCTTTGTTTGTTTTGCCATTTTCTCATTTGCTGTAAGAAATAAATTTTTATCGCTTATGCCCCATACGTTTAATTTTGGTACGTTGTATTTTCCTTCTTCAAAAATATTTATGCTATCAATATTTTGCACTAACCCTTTAAAATTATTAAACTCACTTCGCCCACCAATAAAATAAAATTTATTATAGCCTTCAAAATCATTGATTATGGTGCGTTGGTTTACTGCCGCTTCGTTTCTTGTAGAAAATTTTGAAAGCTGCACATCTGGTATACCCGAAATAGTAGCAAAAACGCCCCGTGCAGTGCCAAATGTAGGAGAAAAACAACGACTAAAAAAAATACCTTCTTTGCACATTTCATTAAAGTATGGGGAAGCATTTAGTACATTGCCACTCATACTACTTTTATACATGCTAAAGCTTTCACATATCACTAAAATTACGTTAGGTTTACTTTCAAGCGCCTTACTATTTGGGTGTACAAGCCTTGTGTAATTATTTAAATCATTTGCACCAAGCCCAAGATATTCCTTCATTATCGGAAAATTTTCTTTAGCTTTTGTTTCTAACAATGGCTTTCTAAACCCAAGTGTGGTAAAAAAGTTTTGCATTGGGTTTAATGCAAGATTACTCTTAAATCCGTTGTTTAAACTATAAGCTCTAAAAATATCTAATGGTTGTGCTGTAAAAAAACCATACATAAACCAACCAAGTAAAAGCAATAAAAACCAATGCCATATTTTTCGATAACTAAACTTATGAATACTTACATTTTTATCTTCAATGCTTACATGGGTTCTTTTTATCATCCACACTGTCATCATTACTGCACCAAACAATCCTATCAAAATCCACACTATTGGATAGCTCTGCCATATTGTTTGCAAACTTTCTCGTGGGTCATCTACCACTATCAATGCATCTGCATTTAACCTTGCATTTATGTAGGTAAATTGTCCAAAATCAGCACCATAAAAAAAGAGAACTAGCAATGTTATTATGGCTAAGTAACCCGTCCAAAAGTTTTTTGCTACAATATTGTAAAAAGGAGAAAACTTTTTATACAAAGATAAAAGTGCAATAGGTGCTACTATGAAAGAAATCCACCGTAGGTCGTACTTTAAGCCCAACCAAAAAGATGGTGCCAATGCTAACCAACCTGTATCTTTTGGTTTAAAGAAGATAACAGTAGCTATTCTAAATGCGGTAAATATAACTAAATAAATAAGAAACAGCTTTATAATCCATTGTACTGTTTTAGGTACTTTCCATTTTGTAAACATGCTTCTTTTTTCCTTTTATTTACTTTTAAACAAACCGTATTTTATAATGCAATACAATGCTCTAAAGCCGTCTTTCCAGCTAATTTTCTTTCCTTCTTCATATGTTCTACCATAGTAAGAAATTCCCACTTCATAAATACGAATGCCTTTTATACGGGCTATTTTTTGTGTAACTTCTGGTTCAAATCCAAATCGCTTTTCTTTTAAATACAATGACTTTATTATTTCTGCACGAAACATTTTATAACATGTTTCCATGTCAGATAAATTTAGATTAGCAAATACATTTGAAAATTGTGTGAGAAACTTATTGCCGATTGTGTGCCAAAAAAATAAAATTCTATGTGGCCTTCCTCCCATAAATCTACTACCATACACTACGTCGGCTACTTCATCTTCTAGTGGTTGTAATAATATTTTAAACTCCTCTGGGTTGTATTCCAAATCAGCATCTTGCACTACAATATAATCTCCTTTCGCTTCTTTAATACCTGTATGCAATGCAGCGCCTTTGCCTTTATTTACTTCATGGCTGCATAATTTTATTTCAAGCAATGGGTTGCTAGCTTTATAGTTTTCTACAGCTGCTACAGAGTTATCAGTTGAGCAATCATTTACAACCACTACTTGTTTTGAAATATTATTTTGTAATACCACCATGTTTATTTTTTCTAATGTATGTGCAATTGTATTTGCTTCATTATACATCGGAATAATAATAGAGAGTGTTTTCATTTATATAAAACATTTTTTGCTTGGTAATAATAGTTCGTTCTTTTCAAAAATACATAAATCTATGGTAGTAGGCTGCAATTATAATTGTTGTACTACAATGAAATAGTTCACAATCTTTACAATCGCATTTTTTGGTTTATAATTTAACAAAAAAAGATAGTCGCATTTTTTGATAATTTATATGCAACTGATGACTTGCTAAGCATATTTTATTTTAACAAACACTATATTTACAAAAAATGGTAAAGTTATAAAAATGCTAAAAAAAGTTATAGAAATAGATCAATATATTTTCTTGAAAATAAACCAAGTATGGCAGAATATTTTTTTTGATACCATTTTACCTTTTGCAAGAACGCCGTTTTTTTGGACACCATTATATTTATTTTTAGTTGTTTTTATTTTTATAAATTTTGGTAAAAAAGCTTGGTGGTGGGTTTGTGGGTTTTTGCTTACTTTTTCTCTTACAGATATTATTAGTAGCCGTATTATAAAACCATTAGTAGCAAGACCACGCCCTTGTATGGATGAGGTTTTTTCTATGAAAGTAAGGTTAATGGCTGGTTGTGGTGGAAACGGAAGTTTTACTTCTTCACACGCAGCTAATCATTTTGGTATTGCTATGTTTCTTTTTATTACATTAAAACATTTTTTACCAAGGAGTATTTATTTAGTATTTTTTTGGGCTACTATTATTTGCTATGCACAAGTTTATGTTGGCGTACATTACCCAACAGATATAATAGGAGGTGCATTAGTTGGTTTATTTATTGGTTGGATAACGGGTAATTATTTAAATTTTAAAAGGGGAAGACTAGTACTTAATTAATATTTATGCAAAAAAATATCATTATTATTTTGGTGGCTTTACTGCTAGTATATTGCTTAGGACTTGGTATAGATATTATGGATATAGATGCCAGCCAGTACGCAGAAATGAGTAGGGAGATGAGCAAAACAAATTCGTATTTACAAGTATATGAACTAGGCAAAGATTATTTAGACAAACCCCCATTTTTATTTTGGATAAGTTCATTAAGCATCAAAATATTTGGCGTAAATAATTTTGCTTACAAACTACCTTCTTTGCTTTTTGCCGTTGCTGCACTTTATTTTACTTTCAAATTTGCGTTGCTTTATTACAAAAAAGAAATAGCGTTTATTGCAGTGCTTGTTCTTGCTAGTTGTCAAGCTTTTTTTTTAATAACAAATGACGTAAGAACAGACACTATTTTGATGAGTTGGGTAATATTAAGTATTTGGCAACTGGCTGCTTGGTACAATACAGATAAGTTTACACATTTGGTTGTGGGCTTTGTAGCAGTAGCATTTGGTATGATGACCAAAGGACCTATAGCATTTATAATACCTGTGTTATCGTTTAGTTCACATTTTTTAGTTGTAAGAAATTTTAAAAATATTTTTAGGTGGGAATATATTGTAGGCTTAATAATTGTTGCAATTTTATTAATACCTATGAGCTATGGATTGTACCAACAATTTGATGCGCAACCTACTAAAATAGTAAATAATGGTACAGGCGTTTCTGGGTTACGATTTTTTTATTGGACACAAAGTTTTGGGCGCATTACTGGTGAATCTATTTGGAATAATGGTGCTACTATTTTCTTTTTATTTCAAAATCTTTTGTGGGCATTTTTGCCTTGGATAGTTATTTTTATTTTTGCACTATTTGATGAAATTAAATTTATCATTAAGCAAAAATTTAAACTAGTTTCTCATGCAGAGTTCATTTGTATGGGAGGATTTGTACTTACATATATTGCACTTGGCTCTAGCAAATATCAATTACCACATTATATTTTTGTTGTGCTGCCTTATGCATCTATCATTACAGCAAAGTATTTACACAAACTAGCTACACAAAAAAGATATGTTGCCATAAAATCTATATTAGAAAAAAGTCATTTTGTTATTTTTCTATTGCTATGGATTATTCTTATGGTTTTACTACATTATTGTTTTGTTACACCTCTTTGGATAATATTATTAGCAGCTTTATTTCTTATTGGATTTTTATATTTCTTCTTGCAAAAAAATGTACATTTTTATATTTTAAAAATAAGTATATACACAATGGTTGGTATCAATTTATTTTTAAGTTTATCTATTTACCCTAGTTTATTAAAATACCAAGCTGGGAGTAATATTGGGCATTTTATTATTAAACATAATATTCCTACAAATAATATGTTTCTTTATAAATCAGGTTTGGGGTATTCCATACATTTTACATGCAACGCCATAATACCCCATAAAGATGACACCGAAAATTTAGCAAAAGGTACATGGCTCATAACTCCGAAAGATAAATTAATAGAATTTGAAGAGAAAAAAATAAGCTATAAAATTATTTACAGTATGAATAATTTTGATGTATCAAGATTATCATTAAAATTTATAAACCTTAATACTAGAGGTGAAGTAACCGTGCCTTACTGTTTAGTTAAAATAAATTGATGTAGAAAAAAATGTATTTTTATAAAATAAATTAACAATCTCTAACTAGCTTTCACCTCCATACACAAATCTTGCAAAATTTTCTTTGCATCTCCAAAAAGCATAGAGGTTTTTGGTTGAAAGAATAATGCATTTTCAATGCCAGCATAACCAGGCTTCATACTACGTTTGTTTACAATAACATTTTTTGCTTGCTCTACTTCTAAAATTGGCATGCCATATATTGGGGAAGTTGGGTCATTTTTTGCGGCAGGGTTTACCACATCATTTGCACCCAAAATTAATACTACATCAGTTGTTTTAAAATTACCATTTGCATCTTCCATTTCTTCTAATTTTTCATACGCTACATCTGCTTCTGCAAGCAGCACGTTCATGTGGCCTGGCATACGCCCAGCTACTGGGTGTATTGCGTATGACACTTCCACCCCTTTATCTGCCAATATTTTTTCTAGCTCATGGCATGTATGTTGCGCTTGCGCTACTGCTAAACCGTAGCCTGGCACAATTACAACTTTTTTTGCATAACTCATTAACATGGCCGCATCACTTATGGTAACTTCTTTGAATGTACCGCCTGCGTCTGAAGATGCTGTTGCAGCATTGCTAGCACCCCAATTACCAATTATTACATTAAGCAAACTACGGTTCATAGCTTTACACATAAGCACTGTAAGCAGTGTACCTGCTGCGCCTACCAAAATACCACCTGTAAGCATAGCTTTATTATCGTATAAAAAACCACCGCAAGCTGCTGCCACACCTGTAAGAGAATTGAGTAAAGATATTACCACAGGCATATCTGCACCGCCAATAGGTAATACAAAAAATACTCCATATAAAAGTGATAGTGTAAATGTTGCATAAAAGAATATGTGTGCACTTTCCACAGGCGCAAAGTAAGTAAAGACTGCACCTATCAAAATAATTAAAAATAATATTGCATTAAAAATATGTTGCCCTTTAAAGCTTATATCTTTTTGCTTACCGCTTAGTTTTAAATAAGCAATGATACTTCCTGCAAAAGAAATACTACCAATTACTAAGCCAAAAACGATAGCAATGTAATGCCCCAATTCAATTTCGTTACCAACTATTTTATTAAACTCTATAAGAGAAATTAGCATAGCACATGCGCCGCCCATACCATTAAAAAGGCTTACCATTTCTGGCATTTGTGTCATTTTTACCCTACGGGAACTTACTGCACCTAACACGCCACCAACAACCAAGGCACCAAACATCCATATTAAATTCCCTAATTTTTGCCCACCTGCATTTTCATACAAAAAGATTGTTCCAAATATTGCTAGAGCCATACCACCTGCTGCTATCAGGTTCCCTTTACGAGCTGTTTCGGGGTGCGATAACATTTTTAAACCTATTATAAATGTTACTGAAGCTATGAGATAAATAATGGTAAGAATAGAAAACATAATGTGAAAATGTGAAAATGTGAAAATGTGAAAATGAGCCAATGTGCTAATTTTCTAAACTTGAACTTTATTTGTTTTTAAATAGTTATAAATTACTAATTGCCCTTTGCCAACTGAAAACTGACCTAAGCTTTTTTCTTTTTAAACATTTCTAGCATTCTATCTGTAACCACAAAACCTCCCACTACATTTAAAGTACCAAGTACCACTGCTAAAAAACCTAAAATTAGTGCTACATAATTATCAGGTGCTGCCTCTCCCATTACAATTAATGCACCAATAATTACAACACCATGTATAGCATTGGCACCACTCATTAGCGGTGTGTGTAGCACACTAGGTACTCGTCCAATAACTTCTATTCCTAAAAATATCATTAGGATTACCATGTAAATTATTTGTTGGTGGGTGGTGAAGAAGTTGAGCATTGTTGAAAGTTTAAAGTTTTAGGTTAAAAGTTTAAGGTTTAAAGTTTTTACATGTATCGAAATCCTTTTAAACCTGAATCATTTAAATATTTTATAAATGATATAGCTTTTTTACTGATATTTTCTGTATTTATTATTAATGTTTCAAAAATTTCTTTTTTAATGTAATTCCTATTGAAGGCTCTGTATAATTGCGACCTTACCTCGCCTTTAGATGCTATAGCTTTAAGTAAAAAATTAGTAAATTCTTTATTTATAAATTTTTCAAATCCCTCAGCAATATTATCCATTACATAACCTGAACCTCTACTTATTTGATTTCTTAATTCACAGTCTTATGAAAAAGTTGCTTCACATTAAATTTTCCACAATTCATTAGCTTTCTCTCTTGCCATTTACCAAATTTCTAAATCTTTATACCTTTTAACTATAGCCATATTTAAAATTGGTAGCTTTAAAAAAATTTTCGACCTTGAATTTTCAACTTTGAACGGCTTGCATCACCCTCTCATTCGTTATTACTCCCCCATGCGCCACACAAGTCCCTTTCACCAAATCATCTTCAAAGTTTAAATTTATTTGTCCTTCCTTTGT
>JAYUJS010000395.1:0-2703 GCA_043765095.1 Ferruginibacter sp. | reverse complement strand
TACTAAACGATAAATATTTATCTTGCAGGCATGCAGGCAACAGTTTACAGAAGTACAGGCAGTTGGTATATTTTAAAAAATACAGAAGGCGAATTTATTAATGCAAGGCTTAAAGGAAAGTTAAAACTAAAAGGAATAACCTCTACAAACCCAATAGCCGTAGGCGACATTGTAGAAGTAGATGCTGATGCTTTACAAGGAAACTTAGTAATTTCAAAAATATATGAACGCCGAAATTATATAAACAGAGTGTCGCCGCATAATAAAAATAAACATCATATCGTCGCTTCAAACTTAGACCAATCATTATTATTTGCTACACTAAAAGACCCAAAAACTTCCTTTGGATTTATAGACCGCTTTCTTGTAACGTCAGAAGCATATAGAGTGCCAGCTATTATTGTTTTTAATAAAGCGGATTTATTTACCGAAAAAGAAATATTAAAATTCGACTTAGCTAAAAAAAATTATGAAGCAATTGGCTATAAAATAATGCTTATGAGCATTGAAAAAAATGAGGGCACACAAGCGGTTAAAGATTTATTAAAAGATAAAATTACTTTGCTGAGCGGGCACTCAGGTGTGGGGAAATCTACTTTTATAAATTTTGTATTGCCAGCTTTGGATTTAAAAACACTGGAGGTTAGCGATTGGAGTGGAAAGGGAATGCATACTACCACATTTGCACAAATGTATGATTTACCATTTGGAGGAATAATTATAGACACACCAGGTATAAGAGAAATGGGTATTGTAGATGTGCGTAAAAACGAACTGGCACAATATTTTCCAGAAATGAGAGCAATAATGAATGATTGTAAATTTAACAATTGTCAACATTTTAATGAACCAGGCTGTGCAGTTAAAGTTGCCTTAAATAATGCTATAATATCTGAAGAACGGTATTTGAGTTATTTATCTATTAAAGATTCTATTGAGGATATTAGTTATTAAATAAACGTTTAAGTGTTAATAATATTAAAATAACAATTTTCATATTATAACCTTGTCATTAGCAAAATTTTTAAAACTAACAACAGGTTTTTAGGGAAATATTTATTTTTGCACATCATATTTTACCAATAATTTTAATTGTTTTGTGCATAATTAGTAACAAAAATTTAGGGATAACATTCTAAGTAAAATATTTGGTGTGCCTGATAGCTTGTTATTAACTACTTACATAATTTAGCTCTGTCGCTTTTGCAATCCATTAGTTTGTTGCGATATTTATAAATAATTTTATACAACCCATCCCCTTTGACATTTGCCGATTGCGGTTTGCTTAATAACCAACAAATAGTCCTCTCTTCCCTTCCAAATAATCTACATATTGCAAAGAGCCAAGCCTAAATACGAAGGGCAATTTTATTATTTTCTGAAATTTTATTTCTTGCTTGCAAACAAAGCCAAGATTATTGCAGTAAAACATAGGATATACCTGCATTGTAGGCGCTATTTTATGTAAAGTGTCTTTCATGCTGAGCATAAAAAAGTTTTTTACTTCCAATCTTTGTGGTGCAAATAATAATTTTGGTTGGCTTTTTGCTTGCGCTACAACAAAAATTATGCTAAAAAATAAAAATAACAGTTTATTCTTCATTTTATATTTGTGAATGATTGTAAATTACGTTTTTAATATTGAAAAAGATTGGCGAGGTAAAAGTTTAAAAGTTTAACTATTATTTGGAGTTTTTTGTTAAACAAAATTATAAACCAGTAAATATTAACACACATAACCAAAAACTTTAATAAAAATTATTAACTCAGCATGTCTTTATACCAAGGTTTACAACAAAAATTTTTACAAAAACTAAGCCCGCAGCAAATACAGCTAATGAAACTGCTGCAAGTGCCTACTGCCATATTAGATGAACGTATAAAAGAAGAGTTAGAAGAAAACCCAGCACTAGAGCAAGCTGACGAAGACAAAGTTGAAGATGATTTTGAAAAAGACGAATTTACAGATACTGAAGAAGAAGAATACCAAACCGAAGGAAGTGAAGAGGAATATGACAATATAGATATAAGCGAATATGTACAAGAGGGGGACGATGATGTAGGAGATTACAAATTAAGAGATGAAAATTATCCAGAAAAAGATGATGGAAAAGTAATACCGCATAAAGTGGAAGTGAGTTTTATGGAGCTTATGCTACAACAACTTGGGTTACTAAACCTTAGCGAAAAGCAAAAAAGTATTGCAGATCAATTGGTAGGCAGCTTAGATGATGATGGATATTTGCGCAGAGAAATAAGTTCAATTATTGACGACCTTGCTTTTAGGCGAAATATAAATACCAATGTGGAAGAAATTTCTGACTTGCTATTACATGTGCAGCAGTTTGAGCCAGCTGGGGTAGGTGCACGTAACCTACAGGAGTGCTTGCTTTTGCAGTTGGAAAGAAAAATTAGCCAAGGTAAAATAATTGAGGTAGCCATAGCAGTATTAGAAAAATATTTTGATGAGTTTACAAAAAAACATTACGAAAAAATACAGCGTGCGCTAAATTTATCTGATGAGCAACTGCGAGAAGTAATTAGCCAAATAGTAAAATTAAACCCAAAGCCTGGAGGTACTACTGGCGATGGCGAAAAAAATGCCAACTACGTAATACCCGATTTTTTTATAGCCAACAATGTGGGCAAGCTAGAGCTTACACTCAATAGCAAAAACGCACCAGACCTTAGAGTGAGCGAAGG
>JAYUJS010000394.1:0-7257 GCA_043765095.1 Ferruginibacter sp. | reverse complement strand
ACGAATTAGAAAAGAAAGAAACAGATATAGTAATAGACAATGAGCTAATGAGTGCTTTAGATAAACTATCGGCCTCTCAAAAAGAAATTATTTATTTATCGTATTATAAAAAAATGTCTGCAGATGAAGTTGCTAAATTATTGTCCATAACAGCTCGTACTGTATATAATCAAACATATATGGCAATACAAAAACTAAAAAATATTTTAGCATAAATAAAAAAATCTAAACACTTTGAATAGTCAATCTTCCGGCGACGGCACAGCACTTTTTAATCTATTTCTTATATTTAGTATAGTTATATTGGGTTTACATTGTTATATTTTTTTATACCCTGAGGTTATAAAGATGCACCTAAATATTGGTTATTTTGATAGTTTTCTTTATAGATTTGATGCAATAAATAGCAAATTTTTTAATGGCTACCAAGCATTATTATCTGCTCTAGCTTTAGATATAGTTTATGTAATAGGTGCAAGACCAAAAAAAAGTACTACTAGTACTGTACGCTTAAGTATACTTTATTTAGCCATTGGTTTAATTGTTTATTTTTTTGCAGGCATTGTACTCTCAAATTTTACATCCAATGTATTTTTCGCAATCACTTATATTATCTTATTATTTTGTGGTTTCTTTTTAATAAACACTGGTTTTATGTACATGTGGAAGTTGCTTTTTTTATCAACTCCAAAAGACCCTTTTAATGATGAAAATGAAACTTTTGCACAAGAAACAAAAAAAATAACCAACCCCTTTAGTATAAATATAGCCACACGTTATTTTCACAAGGGTAAAGAATGTAGTGGGTGGATTAATGTTATAAACCCATTTAGAGGCACCATGGTTATTGGGAACCCTGGTTCTGGAAAATCTTATGCAGTTATTGAAGAGTTTATGTCGCAAAGCATGGCTAAAGGTTTTACTAGTTGCATTTACGATTACAAATTCCCTTCTCAAACACTTGTTCAATACAATAATTTTTTAGCTTATAAAGCAAAAAATGGCATTCAACCCAGCTTTTATGTTATTAATTTAGATGATCCAGAATATTCTCATAGGTGTAATCCATTATCACATAAATTTTTGCAAAATCAAAGTGATGCAGTAGCAGCAGCTACTACATTAATGTTTAACCTTAATAAAAGTTGGCTACAAAAAAGAGGCGATTTTTTTGTAGAATCTCCCATAGCATTGGTAAGTGCAATAATTTGGTATTTACGTTTAGTTAATGATGGTAAGTATTGTAGTTTGCCTCATTTAATAATGCTACTTAGCAAAAGCGATGAAGTTATTTTTAGTTTATTAAGAACAAAAGAAGAATTAAAACCACTTATTTCTACATTTCAAGATGCTTTAGATAAGGGCGCTATGGAGCAACTAGCGGGGCAAACTGCATCAGCTAGAATTCCATTATCGCAGCTGGCTTACAAAGAATTATTTTGGGTGTTTAGCGGCGATGATTTTGATTTAGATATTAATAATCCAGACGACCCAAAAGTTGTTTGTATTGGCAATAACCCTCAAAGAGAAACAGCTTACAATGCTCCCATTGGGCTTTTCTTTACTCAAATTATTAAAGAAGTAAATAAGCAAAGTAAGCTTCCATGTTTACTAAGTGTAGATGAGTTTCCAAGTATTTATATGATGGGGGTAGATAATTTAATAGCAACCGCACGTAGCAATAAAGTTGCAGTAGTATTAGGCATGCAAGATTTTTCGCAGATTATAAGAAACTATGGCAAAGAAGTGGCAGACGTTATAATAAATATTTGTGGTAACATTTTTGCAGGGCAAGTAGTTAGAGAAACTGCAAAAGCTATACAAGATATGTTTGGAAAAATAAGGCAAAAAAAGGAAAGTGTTTCTATTAGTAAAGATGGCACTAGCAAAACCCTAGATTTTCAAATGGATTTTGTACTGCCAGAGTCAAAAATTTCTAATTTTTCTCAAGGGCAATTTGCATCTAAAGTAGCTGACAATTTTGATCAACCTCTAGCAATAAAAGTGTCAGTTGCAAAGATATTCATTGATCCTGCATCAAAAACTCATGCATTAGCTACTCATTTGCCATTGATTACTGAGTTTCCCGTAGATGCAAATGGCGTTAATTTAAAAAACGAAATATTAGAACAAAATTATTTAAAAATTATAAATGATATAGACTATATCATAAGCACTGAATTACCTTTTTATAGCCCATAAAAAAAAGCAATCCAATATTTAATAAATAATCTAATAGCTTTTATTGAAACTGATTATAATTGTAAATAAACTATACAGTCATTTTATTTTTATTAGATGCTACAGTGTTTTCTTTTTGTATATTATCTTTAACCATTGGCATAGAGGGGACAGCTTTTAAAATTTCTGCCACCACATATACTATACCTGCTACTGTAGTTACAAAAACAGCCGCAGCTTCAGGCAACTTAAGTTTGTTAGATAAATCATTTATTTTATTTAAAGCACCGTTTAATTGGTTCATAACTACAGCACTCATTCGATTTCCTTTCGTTTTTAAGGTAGCAATAACTTCTTTTAGTTTTTTAATAGTAGGAGCCGCTTGTTTTTTTAATTTTAACGGTTGAGCATTTAAAGAAGTAACTACTTTTTCAAACCTATTTATTAAGTTTTGTACATCGGTTGAAGTGTTATTATTATAGTTGCTAAAAGCTTCTGTTAAGGGGGCTATTGCTATTGGAGGGGGGCATTGATTATTATCTTTATTGTTCTGATTATTTTTCAAAATTTCCATTTTGCGTTCAACTCTGATTCCTAACATTTGTAATTGCTCAACTCTAAGAGATGGCTTTTGAAACGCTTTTTCAGCATTAATTTTGTCTAAAATCTGTTTTAGCTGGTTTACTGATGGTGGTGGACATTGCTGTAGTAAAGTATTCAATACTTGTTCTATATCAATATTGCTTGCTATACGATTTCCGTTTGATTGTGCAACTTCTGCTTTTATATTATTTGCCATTAGTTTTTTGTATTTTTATAAATGTGTTTGTGATACAAACAAGTAAAGAAGTTTTACTATTTTATTTACCATGTACAAATAATATTTTTACAAACTAAATTATCATTTTAGTATAAGTTAAATTAGCAGTTATTTCTATATTTTGTAAAATAAATTTCAATTTTAAATATGCGGCTTAAGGTTTTAATTTTATTGCTGGTTTGTTGCTTTTAGTTACCTGTTCTATTTTTATTATCTGCTCTTTACTTGGAGTAGCAAGGGGAAATTCATAAAGTTTAAAACTATTGGGATGCGTTGGTTTAAATTTCAACAAATGCCTATTTGCTATCAGCTTGTCTAGCATAGTCATACCCTCTTTGTCTGATGTGATAATATAAATTCCATTTCTAAAAGCTAATTTTACTCTATCAGTTCTAAGACCATTCGCTTCTGACCCCCATATATCTTTAAATTTAATATTAGGGTCAGTAATAATTACGATAGTTGGTTTATAATTATAATTATGAAAACGAGGATTTTTAGGATTACTAATTATCTGAAGTTGCTTTCTCTTTAGGCCCACTAAGGAAGCTTTTACTTCTACATTAAATAAGGAAGTAGCAATATCAATCTCTCCTACTCTACTTTTAAGCTTACCATCTTTAATTAAAAACTCTGTTCCAACGCTTAATATTTCTGACTGCGGTAATTTTCTCCCCAATAAATCTAATATCATTTTCTCTGATTCTAGCCCTTTTACTTGTACTCCCGATTTTTCGTTAGCAATTTTTTTGGATAATTCTGCAATTAAATGAGAAATTGACTTCTGCTCGTATTTACGCCAATAAATAGTAGTGCCACTAGGGTTTACCCATGAGTACATTTGGGTAGCTTTATCAAAAGCAACTGGAGGAATGTAAACTTTGGTTTTTGGAGCATGAGGAGGCACAACTTTTTTAGTTACCTCTTTTATAGGTTGCTTTTTTTTTGTTTTTGTAATAAATTTTAATACTTTTCGTAATATTTCTAGTTTTAATCCCATAGTTTTTGCTTAAATCTTGAAATATAAAAATTCATTTTAAGGTTTTAATTTTAATACTGGCCTTCTGTTTGTATTTGTAGCTGTTATTGAAGTTGCTTTAGGAAACTCATAAAGTTTAAAACTATTGGCATGCGTTGGTTTAAATTTTAACAAATGCCTATTTGCTATCAGCTTGTCTAACACAGCCATGCCTTCCTTGTCTGTTGTTATAATATATATCCCGTTGTTTAGGGCTGTTTTAACTAAATCAGCTTTATGCACATCAGCCTCTGCCCCCCATAAATGTTTAAATTTAGTGTTAGGGTTAGTAATGATAACAACAGTAGGTTTATAGTTATAATTATAAAAATCTAGACTTTTAGGATTATTAGTAAGCTGTTTTAGCTTCAGTACCGCTAAGGAAGCCTTTACTTCTACATTAAAGAAAGAAGTAGCAATGTCAATATCTCCTCTTAAATCTAATCGCATTTCTTTCTTACTAAAAAACACAATTCCTGCACCTAATATTTCGGACTGTGGCATTTTTTTTTCCAATATATCCAACACCATCTTCTCTGCTTTAAGCCCTCTAGCCATTTCATCTGATTTTGCACTAACAATTTTTTTAGAGAGTTCTATCATTAAATGAGAAATTGACTTCTGCTCGTATCTCTGCCAATAAATAGTATTGCCACCAGGGTTTACCCATGAGTACATTTGGGTAGCTTTATTATAAGCAACTGGCGGAATGTATACTTTAGTTTTCGGAACTTTAGGTGGCACAATTTTTTTCATTGCCTCTTTTATTGGTTGCTTAATTTCTGTTTTTGTAATAAATTTTAGCAGCTTTTTTATTAAATCTAGTTTAAATCCCATAAATGTAGCTTAGTTCAAAAAATCTTAAGTAATAGACTATTATAAAAATGAAAAAAGTAATTATAATTAATTATTAAATAAATATAAAGCATACAAGTGCTTGATTGGGTATAAAAATTTAATTGAATTTTTATAAAAATACATCAACTTTATAGATATTGTAACGTTAAATAGATTATTGCAAAATAGAGGTAATACCATATCGATTTACAAGATAGCCTAAAAACTATGTTTAACTTTTAAAAAGCATTGCACCAATTTTACAAAAATTTATAAAAAAAAATTTACATGGGTATAATATTCTATTCTTAAGCAAAAATTTTTATATATAACTTTCAATAGATAATTTAAGCTCAGGAATTTTATAATTATAATACCCAAATTTAAAGAATTTGGGTATTATTTTGAATACATATATAATTAATAATTGTATAATATTATTACCTTCTAGGTAACTTAGGTTTAAATGCACCTGCAGGCGGGTCTTGTATCCCAGCTGGTTTTTGAGCTGGTTGAGTAGAATTAACTATCTTAAGAAGTTTGTCTAACAAATTTGACCCTTTTGCCTGTACTTGTTGTGGGGTTAATTTCATAATGGCATCAAGCTGACGTTTTAATTGTGTACCATTTTGAGCAATACCTCCTATCTGGTTATTAATATGTTTAGAAGAACCATTTAATACCTTTTCTAGTACACCTTTATTAAAAATTTCGTTAATACCAGTATTTGCATAAGGTATTTTATTTATAGCATTAGCAAGTTCAGTATGCATCTTTTGCAAAGCATTTTGAAAAGGTATTGCAATTTTTGGGTCACTTTTTGCTATACCCTGCCAAACTTCTTTTACGCTTATGTTTAAGTTTTTTGCTACATTTTGTACAGCTTCTTTAGTAAAATTTTCTCCAAGCTTTTCAAATGCTTTAGCCGCATTTCCACCAGTTTGTAGTAGTGCCTTTTGTAAGGCAGGGAATACTTTAGCTATTTGTACAGCAGCACTTCTATACAAAGCTTGAATAGCAACACCTGATTCTTGAATTGCAGCTGGTGCACTACCAATTGTTACTGCAAGCATTTTTAAATCGTCAAACCATTTTAATGGATTACCATCGCTATTATCACCCATTGCAACTTTATTATTTGTAGGGTTATTTTCGTTTTGAGGTAATTTTTCGTTTTGTGCCATAATTTTTTTTTGTAACTGCAATAAAATAAAAATTATTACAGTAAATATATTAATATTTTACATTGTTGGTTTTATACCTTTTGGGCCACCGTTGTGTTGTTGGTTTGGTGTGCTTTTAATACCTAGTTTCTCAGTATCTTTAGCAGCGGTACCTACGCCTGCACCAAATTCTTGTCTTTTATTCAACCAGTTTTTTACCGCAGCTGGGTCGCTATTAGCATCTGGTAAAATAATACTAGGCCCTCTTGAAGTTCCACCTTCATTTAGCTGGCTTGTTGGTGAAGGATAATTGTTATTAAAAGTGTCTTGTGCAGATGTTCTTGCTGTTTCAACATTTTGTTTGTGCGTGGCTTTTGGGTTATCTTTTTTTGCTTGCTCAAACGCTTTTAAAAAGGTATTATAACCTTGTTTCCATAGTTCAGAATGGTTGGCTGCGGCTTTTTTTTGTGGCATAATTGGTGGTTTTTTAATTATTAAAAATTTGTTATTTTTTAAGATATCTAGTTTCGTTATAAGCTAAACTTGTGTTTTATTTTAGTAAACTTATTTAGATAACAAAATAACTTAACCAATAGTTTTACATTTTTGGTTTATTTCCATTCGCCTTATTGTTTTGTTGATTTAGATTATTTTTCTTCCCTAGTAATTCTACATCTCTTGCAGCGGTACCTACACCTGCTCCAATTTCTTGAATTTTGTTATTCCAATCATTCAATTTATTCCAATCTTTTAAAATATCAGGCAAAAATGAATTTGGTCCCTTAGCGTTTTGTGAATTATTATTTAGTTCAACTTCTGGTTTAGGATAAATACCATATATCGTTTTAGCAGCAGATGCTCTTGCTCTTTCAATATTTTGCTTTTGAGTAGCATTTGGGTTATCAATTTTTGCTTGCTCAAATGCTTTTAAAAAGGTATTGTAACCTTGTTTCCAAAATTCAGAATGGTTAGTTGGTACATTTTTTTGTGGCATAATTTGTGTTTTTTATTGTAGATATATTAATTTCTTAAGCTCTTATTTTTTGTTTACTAGCTACAGTGGATCTTGTAGGCATTTTTTGTGTAACAGGACTAATAATACCAGTTTCTTTTTGAAATTTTTCAGTGGCTTGTGTATATCCAAAATTATAGCCAGCAGTAAAAATATCTTTTATTTCCTTTGTTAAAGCAGGGTTATTTAAAACTGGTGCCGCATTCATATTATTTATTGCAAGTAA
>JAYUJS010000393.1:0-7269 GCA_043765095.1 Ferruginibacter sp. | reverse complement strand
ATATGTAAAATTAGTTACAAAATTTAACTTTGTTTGTTATGTAATTATTACCAAAATAATTTGGCTACAAGGTTTTTATAAAAGTTGTTTTTTTAATTTTTTTGCATATTTTTACGTAATTGACTTTTGCAATTTCCACTTTTAGATAATTAGTTTTAGGTGCGGGTATTAATTTTTCATAAACAATCTGCAAAAATTTCTGTAACGTTTTGTTGGTTAATTATAATTCCTTTACTTAATAATATATAATCATATCAAATTAAATATGTTATATTTTTATTTTGTGGATACGGCGTATTTATAACTTTAGCAAGTTTTAAAACCATGAACCAAAGTGTATAAAATTAGAGTATAATTTTATTTTTATTAACGAGATGTTTTTAATAATTTTTTCTGTTTATTTGGTTGTTTTTTATCTATATTAATTGGAATATACTTACCATTTATATCTTTTTTAAACTTAGGTACTAGATTTGAGGTGCCCTTATATTTTACATTTGCACTATCTGGCGAATATATTTTTATACCTCTTACAGCTGCATAATTTTTGTATGCTTCATATTCTGCATAGGAAAGTTTTTGATATTCACCATTTACGGATGTTACATGCCCTACAGTTAATTTTGCTATTTCTCTAGTATCACCTTTTCTCATTACATCTTGCGCAAAACCAAAAACAGGGTTCCATACACTTGTTAATTTTAAGGGATTAAATTTTGTTTCAATAAATTGTGGGTCATGAAATTTTAAATAATAATCTAACACTCTGTTTGCAGTTTTCCCTGTTCTATCTACAACTGGGTTTAACGTATCATCGCCTGACCCAGAGTTTTGGATACCAAAAATACCATCCATAGACATCATAGTGCCTTTGTTAAGTTGAAAAAGAAGATTCGCTTTTATTACATCAATTTTTTCAAGAACTGATAAGCTTGCAAACCATATATTACCAAATAATCCTATTGCACTTCCTATACCTAATGCAGTATCCTCTTTCATTACAGCTCTAAAACCAGAAGTAAGTGCAGCAAGTTTAGCTTCTAACTGTCCTGATAAAACTTCGCTAGCCCATACTAATTGGTTTAAATTGCTTAACGATGTATTTATATTTTTATCTGCCTTAAGTGCAGCTTTAAAGCCGTTAAAATACATATTTATAGAGGCTGCCTGTGGAGAAAAAGGATTGTAATTGTAAAAATCTTTATCAGTAATATTAATAGCCATTATACTTACTTTAGGAAATTTGTAACCCCCATAAAAGTCATTTTGCTCTATAATTAAATGTGCGCCAGGTATACCACTTGGCTGGTTTTCAGTTATTCTTTCTCGGTCAATATAGTTTTTACTAATTTTTATGTTTGGATTAGCATTGTCAACTATTTCTCCATTCCCATTAATATTCCATAATTGAAAACCTTTTGAAAATTTATTTCTATAGTCTGATAAAAACTTAGGGTCAGAGGAATTTATTTTTTTTTGATAAAGATGCACTTCATGCTCTAGGTCGAGTGCTGCTTTTATATTGTGGTATCCAACAAGGGTTTTTTTGTAATCTACAGATGAAATTTTATTGAAATTTTTTACTTTAAACCTCTTATCTGTAAATGGAAAATCAATAAAATTTGCTGGTTCTATTTGAGTATTAATACCTAAGACTTTATTATTTTTTACAAGTGCTAAAAACCAAGCTTTATCCATATTATCCTCACGCCCGTTAGAGCCTTTTATTATACTAGGGTTTGCATTAGAATACCATCTTGTGTTATCATAACTTTTTTGCCCAAGTTGCAATTGATATTTAATATCGTTATTATCAAAAACTAAACCGTTACTTTTTATTCCTACTGAGTTTGGATTTGCAATTGGCGCTTCATTATTTTCTCTCATCTTATTAATTTAATACTTTAACCTATTACGATTTTATGTTTGCTTATGTCTTTTTTAAAAAATTGCCTCCTTAGCCCTTGTTTACTTTTTTTAACTTCTTAAAAAAAGAACAAATAAAATTTATTATCATAAATAAATAGTTATGAGTAGTCTTAATTTACGTTGTATTGGTTAAAATAATTTATCTAATTGGTCTTTGTCCATTCATACTACGATTATTATATTGTTCTATTGCTTGGGTGTAACCTTTTCTTACATTAGCTGGATGTAGGTGTAATTGATATTGCACATCTTGTTCTGTCATTAATTTATTTGTATACATTTTGCTAAATATATCTTTCGCATATGCAAAACGTGATGGAGAAACAGGTGATGCAATGTTATTTAACCTACTTACAATATTCATCATACTTACTGGTGTTGGTAAGGTAGGTAAGCTTTGTAGTGCATTTGTCGCTGCATTTCTTGCATCAGTAACCACATATCCGTTTATTTGTATTATTATTTTATTTATAATTTCTTTCTTCGTTGCTGGGTTTACAGCAATTAAAATATCATTCAAATAATGAAACTTTATTGAAGCTATTCCTTTTACGTCATCTCTTAAAATCAAATTGCCTATATCAATACCAATATCAACTTTTAAATTATTTGTTATTACTGCTTGAAACTTTTTTACAAACATTACATCAATTTCTTTTTTACGAGCTTCTAATTGCTTTTTATTAAGCACTCCAAGCACATGTAATTTTAAAGATGGTTCTACTAATTTATCGTAAGCTTGCATAATAGTAGGGTTTTGAAGTTTCATTTTTCCATAAAATATAACTGCTTCATTGGGTTTATAATTTAAATTAGAAATTGTAATAGCATCAGCAATTGTGCTGTCGGAAGATTTAAAATATTTTGCAACTTCCCTATTAAAAACCAGTGTAGATTGTTCTTTTAAACTTAATATAACTTCTGGTGTTAAAGCTTTTTCTACGGCTTTTTTTATACCTGTTTTAGCAACACTTTGCTCTGTACTAATATTAAGAAATGGCAATAATTTTGGAGCATATTTTGCTACCCAAAATATTAATTTTTGTTTCACTAATTAAGTTTTTCGTAATTATAAAAGAAAAGATTTTATGCTTTATGCATAAATAAATTGCTTCTTATTTTTTATTTAAAAAGCAATATCCTAAAGCTTTTAATAAACTTATACCATTTTTTAATTGTATAAAATGTAATAATAAAGCTTAGTCATTTTTGTAAAGAAATATTAAACTCTACTTATATAAAAAGACAAAAATATATTTTCAGAAGATAGAAAATTTAATTTTAAAAATTCTATAACTTTTAATAATTTATACCAGTTTATTAATTTTATTAACGAGCAGGTTTTAAAGATTTTGTTGGTTTTTTTGTATCACCTTATGGCTTAATAATTGGGTTATTTACCTGTACAGTATCTATTTTTATTTTATGCTTTTTAATGTATGATTCATAAATTCTTAGCGAAGGTTGAGGAATTTCTGGTGTGTTACTGTTAACTTTTCCCCTTGATAAATCCCACAGTTCTTTTTCTTTATCTGTATTATTAATTCTATCTTTTGCTTGTCCAAAGCCTGGGTCCCAAATGCTATATATTTTATCGAAATTAATTTTTTCGTTTCTAAATTTTTTGTTGTATGCATTTAAATAAATATTAAGTACAGGGTTAGCTTTTTCTGGATTAAATTTAATATCTAACGTATCAAAACCTTTTCCTGAATTTTGTACCATTACCCCACCTCTCATTGTCATTAATTGATTATTGTTGTATTGGTATGCTACCAATGCTAGGATGGTATTTATTTTTCCTTGCGGAGTTAATTTTCTAAAGTCAGGATTTGAACCTAGTATTACCCCTGCACCAAGCCCTTTTGCAATAACTTCTTTAACTACAGCTTTTATGCCAGTAGTAGCCGCAGAAAGTTTTGCATTAAGTTGTCCAAGAAGTATCCCAGTATTATCTTGGTATTGGGTTAAATTACTTGCAGAAGTATTAAAATTAGTGTCTCCATCAAAAGCTATTGCTATTCCTTCTAAATAAGCTTTTATTGTAATTTTTTGGAGTTCGTTTAAGTTACTAAATACATTATCTGTAAAGTTGACATTTAAAAAGTTTTGTCTAGAAATTTTTACACCGTTAATTTCTGTTTTGTATTTGTAGGGTAAATGAACGCCATCAATATTACTTGGGATATTTGTTTTTGCATTTTCTATCTTTGCAGATTGTTGAAACAACTCAATTTCATTTTTTGAAATTTTTGCTTTTGTTGCATTATTGATTATTTCTCCACTTCTATTAATATTCCAAAACACAAATCCACCTACTAGTCTATTTCTTTCATCATTAAGTGATTTTTGATACTCTTTTTGGTAGTCCTTTTCAGGTTGGTTTGGATTTCTTCTTGAGTCTAAAAGTTTTTTAAATTTTTGTAAATTATATTCAATTTCCGTACCCGCTAAAACATTATTATAAGTCACAAGCAATTTCTTATTATCCACACCTACTGTAAATTTTTTTGCATCAAATTTTACTGCATAATCAAATGGAGCTAAAATTGGAGCATGTGTAAAAACAGGGGGGGTAGTTGTATGAAAATGTGGATTTAGCTGTTTTGCTGTTTTGCTCTGCGTCATTGCAAAAAGCCATGCCTTGTCTATTATTTGTTCATAATCGTCTGTGCCTTTAAAAATATAGCTAATTGCGCTCCCTGTAATAGCAGAAAAATGATACGCATCAAAACCGTTTTTAATTTGCTGTTTTATTTCTTCTTTGTTAAAAACTACTCCTTCACCATCAAGCGGATGTGTTAAATAAGGGTTTCCTTTGCCAATTGGTGCTTCATTATTATCTCTCATTATGTTTATTTTTTACTTAAAATTATTATAATTTGTATATTATTATTCTTTAAAAAATTACATATTTGGTCTTTGTATATTTACACTTCGGTTATTATATTGCTCTATTGCTTTGGTGTAACCTTTTCTTATATAAGACGGATATTCTAACAATAAACGGTTCAAATCTTGTTGAGAAATTAATCTGTTTGCATATAAATCATTGTATATATCTAGTGCGTATGCAAACCTAGATGGTGAAGTATTGCTATTGAGCCTACTTACAATATTTGTCATATTAACTTGTGTAGATTGACCTCTTAATGCACTTATAGCTGCATTTCTTGCATCAGCAACCACATACTCGTTTATTTGTTTTACCACTTCATTTACTATGGCGATTTTCATATTTGGCCGTTTGTTCCTAACTAATGCATTTAAACGTCCATAATTTACTGATGTTATTCTTCTGCTGTCATTTCTAACAATCATATTATTTACAGCATCCCCAAAATCAATTTTTAAGTGATTCGTTATTTCCTCTTTAAACTTTAGTACAAACATTCCATCAATCTTCCGTTTAAACCCTTCATAGTCTGCATTAGTAATTGCACCCATCTCTTTCAATTTGGTAAATGGCTTTATTAATTGTCCATAAACTTGCGCAATAGTGGGATTATTAATTTTCATTTGTGCATATAAGCCCGCAGCCCTATCTGGATGAAGATAATCATCAGCTACGGATAGTATGGCAGTAGATATTGTAAGATCTCGAGATTTAAAATATCGTCTAGCTAAAGCTTCAAAAACTGTTGTAGATTCCTTAATTGACTTTGCTAGAGCAATACCTGCTACTGCTTTTTCTGCAGCAGTTTTAGCAGCACCGTTTTCGGTTTTCTTTTTAAGAAAGGGCAATAGCGTTGGTGCATTTTCTACTATCCAAAACCATAATTTATTTTTCATTTAAATACTTTTTTTTATTTATTAAAGAAAAAAGCAACTAAAATTTACCATGTAAATTGTATTATTTTCTGGTTTGCTTAAACAACTGTACATTTCGTTTAATTTTTTTTACAGTCTAAAAAAATTACAATTAATGTTTTAATAAAAAGAAGCTAAACGCTACTCATTTGATAACATTATTTATAAAATAAAATTTACCTGCTAAGTCTTGGTGCTTGTATATCACGGTTATTGTATTCCATTATAGCTTGTTTAAAGCCTTTTTGCATAAAACTAGGTTGTAAATTAATTTGCTTTTGCATATTTCCCTCGGTTAGTAAACCCATTTTTTGCAATTGCTTCAAAGTATCTTCTGCAAATGCAGGCAGAGTAATAGATATATCAATAGGTAATTTATTTGCTATATCATCCATTTTCGCTAGTTTATTTTGTCTGTGTAATCCTACCAAAGCCTTTGCTCCTTCTTTCTTTGCATCTGCTACAATATGAGTATTTACTACATCTACAAATGATTTTACAATAAGTTCCCTTATTGCAAAACCTTTATTTGATAAAATGACCATTAAACGGTCATATTCAACCGTTCTTGTTCCTCTTACATTATTTTTTGAAACCAAATTGGTTACTACATCCTTAAAATCACCGTTTAACACTTTTGATAATTCTAAATCAAACTTTTTTCTAAACACACTATCTGTGCTATTTTCAAAGTATTTATATTGGTCAGTATTTATTAAGCCTTGTTCAAATAAACTTTTAATGGGTTCAAGCATTTGTTTTTTAATGCTTTTAATTTTAAGGCAATCACGGTTCATCTCTTGATATAAACCAGTTGCTTGGTTTGGGTGCAAACTGTATATTTTAGTAAGAATAGCCTCAGAAACTGTAGTATCAGTTTTAGATAATAAAAAACGAGATACAACCTCTTTATAAGCTATATTTTTTTTATCAAATTCAATTTTATGTGCAGCTGTTATTATGCCGGTATACGCACTCTTTTTTGTACCAGTTTGTACATCTCCTTTAATACCCGTTTTAGTAACTCCCTGCCCTTCTTTTTTTGTAAAATATTTTACCCAGTTTGGAAATTCCTTTACTAGAAACCCCCATAATTTTTTTTTCCCCATTCGATTATATTTTTTGTAACCACTAGAGAGAGAAACAAATAAAATTTACCATATAAATGAATAATTTTAATTTGGCGGCTATCAATTTTGTTTTGAGTACTAATGCTGAGGTTATCAGATTTGCAATAAGCATAAAAATATTATAAAAACCAACTTGTACCTAGGGGAAAGCAGGTAGGAGATATTTTAACCTAAATTTTGCAGTAGAACTACCCAATATAAAAAATGTTTACTAAAAAATTAATACAATTACTGCCGCTACTTGTCTTACCGCTTCTATTCCAACAATTAGCTACCATTCTTAGTTGGCAAAAAAATAGCTATTGCAAAATATGGGTTAAAGTATAACTTTATTATAAAAAAAGAGGATGTCTACTGCTATAAGAAAAGCGTTTTTTTTAATATCAATTACCTACGAGGT
>JAYUJS010000392.1:0-7289 GCA_043765095.1 Ferruginibacter sp. | reverse complement strand
ATTGTAGTTGGAGCAGCTGGGGTTGGGTTTACAATAAAATTTAAAGTAGTTACACTATCACACCCATTTGCACCTATTTGGGTATTGGTATAAGTACCGCCAATGCTAAGCGATTGCCCATTCCAATTAAATGGCAATGTATTGCTACAAACAGTTATTGATACCGTAACCGTAGTAAGGGGTTTTACTGTAAAATTTAAAGTGGTAGTGCTATCACAGCTGTTAGAACCAGTTTGTGTGTTGGTAAATGTTCCACCTGCATTTAGTACTTGCCCATTCCATATAAAAGGTACTTGATTACTACACTTGCTTATAGCTATTGTAGCAGCCTTTATAGGTTTTACTGTAAAATTTAAAGTAGTTACACTATCACAACCATTAATACCCATTTGAGTATTTGTGAATATTCCAGAGGCATTTAATACCTGTCCATTCCAAGTATATGGCACTTGATTACTACATTTACTTACAACAATATTAACAGTTGTTACTAATTTTACTACAAAATTTAATGTGGTAATGCTATCACATCCATTTGCTGCCACTTGTGTGTTACTATATGTGCCACTTGCGTTCAAATTTTGTCCATTCCATATGTAAGGCAGTGTATTACTACAAACACTCACAATAACTGTAGCTGTTGCTACTGGCTTTACAGTAAAATTCAAAGTAGTTGTACTATCACAACCATTAGAGCCTGTTTGGGTATTGGTATAAGTTCCGCCAATGCTAAGCGATTGACCATTCCAATTAAATGGCACTTGGTTACTACACTTATTAATTGTTATTAAAGAAGTTGCAGTAGGCACAACTGTAAAGTTTAAAGTGGTTGTACTATCACATCCATTAGAACCAGTTTGAGTGTTTATATATGTTCCACCTGCACTTAGCGATTGTCCATTCCATGTAAAGGGTATTTGATTACTACACTTGCTTATAGCTATTGTAGCAGCCTTTATAGGTTTTATTGTAAAATTTAATATTGTTACACTATCACAACCATTAATACCCATTTGAGTATTTGTGAATATTCCAGAGGCATTTAATACCTGTCCATTCCAAGTATATGGTACTTGATTACTACATTTACTTACAACAATATTAACAGTTGTTACTGATTTTACTGTAAAATTTAATGTGGTAATACTATCACAACCATTGGCTGCAGGCTGGGTATTTATATATGTATTAGATGTACTTAAACTTTGCCCATTCCAGCTAAAAGGAACTTGGTTACTACATTTATTAATAGATATTGTAATCGTTGATATTGGTTTTATAATAAAATTTAAAGTCGTGGTACTATCACATCCATTAGAGCCTGTTTGGGTATTGGTATAAGCTCCGCCAATACTAAGCGATTGACCATTCCAATTAAATGGCACTTGGTTACTACATTTATTAATTGTTATTAAAGAAGTTGTAGTAGGCACAACTGTAAAGTTTAAAGTTGTGGTACTATCACATCCATTAGAACCAGTTTGAGTGTTTGTAAATGTTCCACCTGCACTTAGCGATTGTCCATTCCATGTAAATGGTATTTGATTGCTACATTTACTTATTGTTATTGTAGCGGTAGTAGTAGGTTTTACGGTAAAGTTTAAAGTTGTAGTGCTATCGCATCCATTAGAACCTGCTTGGGTATTGGTGTAAGTTCCGCCAATACTTAATGATTGCCCATTCCAAATATATGGTAAAGTATTATTGCAAACACTTACAGTTACTGCTGCAGTTACTATAGGTTTTACTGTAAAATTTAATGTGGTAATGCTATCACAACCACCAGGCCCAGGTTGCGTATTGGTATAATTACCAGATAAAGTTAAGCTTTGTCCATTCCATGTATAAGGCAATGTATTACTACAAACACTAGCTGCTACGGTAGCCGCAGCACCAGGTATTACAGTAAAGGTTAAAGTAGTAGTGCTATCGCATCCATTAGAGCTGGTTTGTGTATTTGTATATGTGCCTGCTGTGGTTAAACTTTGCCCATTCCATAAAAATGGAAGAATATTACTACATTTATTTATGGTAATAGTAGCAGTTTTAGTAGGGTTTACGGTAAAGTTTAAAGTCGTGGTACTATCACATCCATTAGAACCAGTTTGAGTGTTTGTAAATGTTCCACCTACACTTAGCGATTGTCCATTCCATGTAAATGGTATTTGATTGCTACATTTACTTATTGCTATAATAGCGGTGGTGGTAGGTTTTACGGTAAAGTTTAAAGTTGTAGTACTATCGCATCCATTAGAACCTGCTTGGGTATTGGTGTAAGTTCCGCCAATACTAAGTGATTGCCCATTCCATAAAAATGGTAATTGGTTATTGCATTTACTTATGTTAATTATAGCAGTAGTAGTTGATTTTACTGTAAAGTTAAGAGTGGTTACGCTATCACAACCATTTGCAGCTGGTTGAATATTCGTATAAGCCCCCCCCAAGTTTAAGGACTGACCATTCCATACAAATGGAAGCTGATTACTACACTTACTAAAATTAACTGTTGCTGTTGCAGTTGGTTTAACTGTGAAGGTTAAAGTAGTTACACTATCGCAACCATTAGCACCTAGTTGAGTATCGGTAAAAGTGCCGCCTGCATTTAGAGTTTGCCCATTCCAAGTAAATGGCAATTGATTGCTACACTTACTAATAGTTACAGCAGCAGATGCTATAGGTTTTATGGTAACAGTAATAGCCGCCCTAAGGCTTTCGCAAAATGGTGTAACAGTGCTTGATTGGGTTACATAATAAGTAGTACTACCAACGGTTGCTGTGCTTGGCGTTGGTGCAGTAGCACTACCAATACCACCTGTAGCAGCAGTGTACCAAAGTAAATTTGTACCATTTGCCGTTAGGGCTATAGTAGGTGCGTTTTTGCAATAACTTATTGGGCTTGTTACCATAGGTGGGGAAGGCAAAGCCAGCACTGTTACTACCAACGGCGTACGAGGTGTGCTTTCCACACCAGCTACCATTTGAGTAACATAATAAGTTGTAGACCCTATAGCAGTTGTAACAGGCGTAGGTGCTATAGAAGTGCTGCTCCCACCAGTAAGCGTTGTATACCACATAAGGTTAGACCCACCAGATGTTAGAGTGGCTGTAAGTGGAACTGTAAGTTGGTTTAAACAATAAGAAATAGGGTTTGTAATAGGTTGCCCACAAACAGGCAACATAAAATCAATTCCTGCATTTACTTGGCACTCAACAGAATCAGTTGCAGTAATAAAATAATTTGGCCCTAGTGGTAGGCAATTAAAAATTCCCGTACTATTTGTAATATTTCCAGGGAATAATCTATAAATAACAGGCCCAATAGCACCTGTTACATTAATGGCGTTTATACTGCCACAGTTAATTGCACATGTAGGTTCGGTAATACTAATGTTAGAAATTGCTAGAGGTGGAGGGCATGAGTTAGGGATGACGAAGGCTTTTCTATTATTACAAGTATTACCAACAGGACAACAAGCAGCATATAATGTAGTACCGCCAGCGCATACCGCACCTGAATATACAAAAGGAGAGCCTGTACCCACAAGTGTACCGCCTATTGGAGCTGTCCACCATTCAATTGTATTACTATTTCCACACCCTCCTTTTAAGGTATCTCTAAATGTTAAAATTGGATTACAGGTTTTTAAAGGAGGAGTTGCTGTTGGAATTGGACTAAAAAGCGTATTAGTAAAAGGAACGATGCTAATCGAAAAAACAATTTCACTACGAGCATTAATATTTTGACAGCCCCAGCAACCTGTATTACCGTCCATATCAAACCTTAGCTTTAAAAAATACTGGCTGTTTGTCATCGCATTATTACAAATTCTAGCAGTAAATTTTATAGGAAATTCATTGTTGCAGGAAAGATTTCCATCCCCCCAATTATCGCATGGGCTAGGAGTGGATTGCCCCCCAGGGCAACAACCTGCATTGGTAGATGTACCTGTGGTATTCCTATAATACCAACCTGCACCACCTGCAGTACCAGCGTTGCCAGGGCCAGGCTGACAATTTCCTCCCGGATTATTAATACAGCCTCCTCCAACACCTGTACACCCATTTGGCATAAAAACCCAACCACTTGCCGTTGATGTAGCTGGAGGTGCTGGTAAAATAGCATTTAGAAAAAGAAATCCTGTAGAAGCAGGAAAATATACACTATGCAACCAATTTACATCAGGTGCACCATTATCCCATCTAACATTATTAATTGAGATTTCTACTTGAGTAGTGTCACATGGATTTAAAATAACTAAAGACCCAGATGCATTCAAATTTGAACCTGCTCCAGAAAGAAATTTTACTGTAACAGTAGGCAGACCATTAGCAGCTATACAATTCCCTAATTTACCCGTAATAGCGGGATTAACAGTAGTTGTAATAAATTGAGCAGATGAAAAATTAGTTGAAAAACAAAGTAAGATAACAAAGTATCTGAGTATAAATTTAATCATTTTTCTAATTTTCTTTTGATACTAATGATTGTTTAATTTTCTGTATTAAAGTAATCGGATAGCCAGTAATACAGTTATTACAGGTTTGTAAAAAATAATCACACACAAATACACACTCCTCTTTTTTAAGCTTTTGATTAACCATTGCTTTAAAAATATAATCATACCTCATTACCAATTTTTCTTGAATATTAGCTGATTTTGCATACTCTTTTAATTCATTTATAACATATAGTGGTAAATTAACATTAACACTTATGTCAGTAAGTCTTAATACTTCATCATGCTTTGCATTTGGGTTCGTTGGGTCAAGCTTTATTTGCCCGTTAGATAAATGAGTAATAAGTGTAAACAAAAAAAACAAAACGAATAGTTTAATTTTCATTATAGGTAAATTATAAAATTTGAAAAATTGTAAAACACTAATATACCATTTTTATTAAAATTTAATGAAATCTTAACAAATTTTAAATTTATTAGCAAAATCCTTTAAAGTAAAATAAAGTATGCATATAAGAAGTGAGTCTAAAATAATTTGTAATTATCAAAATTCTTTAACAAATACAAGGCTTTTAAAAGCTTTTAAAAATGAGTAAAAATATATTTCTAATTTAGCTTATAAACTTAAAACAATACTAGCATAAAATTAATTTGAGCTTATTATTTGGTATCCTTTGCAATAAACTTTAACAAGATAAACTGTAATATACCAATAAAATATGCTTGTTTAAAGGATCTAAAATAAAAACACTAATTTACTTTACATTTACAATATAAAAAAAACACTTTGAGTAAAACATTAAATAGACCAGTAAGAATATTAGTAGCTAAAGTGGGGCTAGATGGGCACGACCGTGGTGCAAAAGTAATAGCTACTGCACTACGAGATGCAGGCATGGAGGTAATATATACTGGCCTACGCCAAACACCTGAAATGGTAGTAAATGCTGCATTGCAAGAAGATGTGGATGCAATAGGCGTTAGTATTTTAAGTGGTGCTCACATGACCGTTTTTCCAAAAATAATGGCGCTGCTAAAAGAAAAAAATATGAACGATGTGCTACTTACTGGCGGCGGTATTATACCAGAAGATGATATGAAAACGCTAAATGAAATGGGTACTGGAAAACTCTTTCCACCTGGTACAACTTTTGGTGAAATTTCTAACTATATTAAAACTTGGGTGGCTGACAATAGAGATTTTTAATAAAAAATTTTAAAAGAATATTTTAAAAACTTTCAAATATTTACTCTAAAATATCTGGCCTCCTCAATGTTGTTCTTTCCAGAGCTTGCTCGTGCCGCCATTCTTCTATAAGTTTATGGTTGCCACTTTTAAGTACATTGGGTATAGCCCAGCCTCTATATATTTCTGGCCTCGTATATACGGGTGGCGATAGCAAATTATCTTGAAAAGAATCAGTAAGTGCACTAGTTTCATCATTTAATACTCCTGGTATTAATCTACCTATTGCGTCTGTAAGTACTGCAGCAGCTAGCTCTCCACCACTAAGTACATAATCACCAATTGATATTTCTTTTGTTACAAAATGGTCTCTAAATCGTTGGTCTATTCCTTTGTAATGACCACATATCATGAGCAAGTTATTTTTTAAAGAAAGTGTATTTGCCATTTTTTGGTTAAATGTTTCTCCGTCAGGTGTAAGGTATATTACATCATCGTATTGCTTTTCTTTTTGCAAATGCTCTACTGCATTTACCAAAGGCTCTATCATAAGTACCATACCTGCACCACCACCAAATTGATAGTCGTCTACTTGCGCACGAACGTGTGTAGTGTATTCCCTAAGGTTTATAACATTTACTTGTAACAACCCCTTATCCGAAGCTCGTTTCATAATAGAATGAGCAAAAGGAGAAGATAATAAATCTGGCACTACGCTAATAATATCTATTGTCATATAGTTTGGTGATTGTATCGTTTCGGATAATAAGTTTATGCATCATGCATTTTTATATTTATAACGAGAAATGTATAAATTCATAATTTTTAAACCTCAATTAGTCAATATTCATATTTCAATAAAAATATTTTATACCCTTTATATATTATAAATATTCCTATTTAAATTGTTATCAACGTGAGCTTGTAGAACCCAATGCTCATAAAAAAAACCGCCTTCGATAAACTCAGGCTGACATCTGTTATTTTTCGAAAATTGGACAAAACTAAATTTACAAATGGTATTACCTAAACCCTTATTTAAAATTGCAAAATAACCTAAAAAATTTAACAGCTTATACACTAATAAAAAACGGCAGCTAAGTTGTTAATAAACTTGCTACCGCTTTTGTATTGTTACCCCCTATGAGTAATTTTAATAGAATTACAGTTTTATCAATTTTATAGTTTTCACATCAGATACTGTTGTTACTTTTAACATATAGTTGCCAGATGGTAAATTATTCAAATCAACTTTCTTAGTGTTAATGCCTTTTACTACTTGTATTATATAATTCTGCATCGTTTTTCCATCCACATCGTATAAACTCATTGTTACTTGTTCTGCTTTTGCAAATTCCATTTGCACTGTGGTAAAATCTTTTACGGGATTAGGGAATGCTGTTATCAAATTAGATTTATTACCTAAACGTACCATCTTTACTTCGGTAAACGAAGTTTTACCTTCATTATCAACTTGCTTTATTCTATAGTAAAGTATTAATCCTACATTTTTTATATTAGTTAAATTAGCGTCTGTTTTAGAATAATTATTTGTTGAGAAACCATTATTTTGTGGTAACAATGTTTGAATGGCTTCAAAGGTTACACCATCAATACTTCTTTCAATTTCGTAACGATTAGTGTTT
>JAYUJS010000391.1:0-2718 GCA_043765095.1 Ferruginibacter sp. | reverse complement strand
CAATTAAAATAAAAAATGAAAAAAACATTAATTTCCTTAGCATTTGCAGCATTGTTTATTTCTGCCAATGCACAAAAAATGAATTTTATTGAGTACAAATTAAAAAATGGCTTACCTGTTATTTTGTATCAAGATAAATCTGCACCTGTGGTAGCAGTTTCTGTAATGTACCATGTGGGCAGTAAAGATGAACAGCCCAACCGTACTGGGTTCGCACATTTTTTTGAGCATTTATTATTTGAAGGTTCTCCAAATATAAAGCGGGGTGAGTTTATGAAAATTGTGACGGCTAATGGTGGTCAAAACAATGCAAACACTACACAAGATAGAACTTTCTACTATGAAGTATTTCCATCTAACCAGTTAGCAACTGGCTTATGGCTTGAAAGTGAGCGTATGCTACACCCAATAATTAATCAGATTGGTGTAAAAACGCAAAATGAAGTGGTAAAAGAAGAAAAAAGACTAAGAGTTGATAACGCACTTTACGGAAATTTTATTTCAGAAATAATGAAACGCTTATTTACAAAGCATCAATACAATTGGGTGCCTATTGGTAGTATGGCAGATTTAGATGCTGCTACTTTATCAGAATTTCAAGCATTTAATAAAAAATTTTATACACCGAGTAACTCAGTATTAGTAGTAGCTGGAGATATTGATATTGCCAATACAAAAAAATTAATAGAAAATTACTTTGCAGATATACCTAGTGGTACTCCAATTGTAAAATCAAAAATAGAAGAGCTGCTTATTACAAAAACAATAATTGATACAGCATACGATAACAATATTCAATTACCTGCTATTATGACTGCTTATAGAATACCAGGTATGCTAAGTAAAGAATCCAAAGCATTAGAAATGGCATCTGCAGTTTTAAGTAAAGGCAATAGCAGCCGTATGTATAAAAAAATGGTAGATGAAAAAAAGAATTCTGTAGCGGTGGGAAATTTTAATTATGCCTTAGAGGATTATGGTGCATATATCTCTTATGCATTACCAAATGGGCCTGTGGCACTTGATACTTTGTTAAAAGATATGGACGAAGAAATTGTAAAAATGCAAATAGGTTTAATATCAGCGGATGAATTTACAAAATTGCAAAACCAATTTGAGAACGATTTTTTAGACAAAAATACACGCATGCTTGGTGTAGCTGAAAATTTGGCAAATGGATTTACTTTTTATAAAAACACCAATAATATAAATACTGAATTGGAGGAAATAAGAAAAGTTACACGTGAAGATATTCAAGCAGTAGTAAAAAAATATTTAAACCCTAACCAAAGAGTAATTTTATATTATTTGCCAAACAAAAAATAATCGTTTTTAGTATGCTTTATTTAAAAGCAGCAATAATTTTAGGTTTATTAAAAAAATAGTTTTATAGAATTTTAAAATAATGACAATGAAAAAAATATTAATTATTGCAATAGCGATTATGGCTATGCAAATATGTTTTGCACAAATAAAAGTAGACCGTTCAAAAAAGCCAGCAGCTGGCCCTGCACCAATTATTAGTTTTAAAGACCCTGTAACTTTTACACTTCCAAATGGTATGACGGTACTCGTAGTAGAAAACCATAAAATACCAAAAGTAAGAGCCTCATTTAGTATAGATGCAGGACCGATAACCGAAGGAAAAAAAGCAGGTGTAATGGACTTGCTTGGTGGTATGCTTGGAGAAGGCACAACAAATATGAGCAAAGAAAAATTTGATGAATCGGTTGATATAATTGGTGCTGATGTAAATTTATCATCTTCTGGTGGTTCAGCATCCGCACTTACTCGTTATTTTGAAAAAGCATTTTTATTACTTGCGGATGGTTTAAAAAACCCTTCTTTTCCGCAAGCGTCTTTTGAAAAACTAAAATCACAAGCAATTACTGGTTTTAAATCAAACGAAAAAAGTGCAAAGGTAATATCTGGTAGAGTTTTAAATGCACTTAGCTATGGAAAAACAAACCCAATGGGAGAGTTTGTTACTGAGGAATCTTTGAAAGATTTGAAGCTTGATGATGTAAAAAATGCTTATAAAAATTATATAACAGCTTCTCGAAGTTATTTAACTTTTGTAGGAGATATAAATGCAGCAACAGCAAAGGCATTGGTAACAAAAGTATTTGCTAATTGGAGTGGAAAAACACTAACATTACCAGCTATTGCAGATGTAAAAAACCCTGCCAAAACAGAAATTAACTTTGTGGATTTACCCACAGCAGTTCAAGCAGAAATAAGTGTGGGTAATTTAGTAAACAACCCTATGAGTGGCACAAATTATCATGCATTATTATTAGCAAACCAAATACTAGGTGGTGGTGCAGAAAGTAAATTATTTGATAATTTAAGAGAAAAACATGGCTTTACGTATGGGTCTTACTCAAGTGTAGGTCGTGGCCGTTTTCAAAGTTTGTTTACTGCTGGTGCTGCAGTACGCTCCGATAAAGCAGATAGTGCTGTGCAAGAAATGGTAAAAGAAATTTTAAATATGAGAGATGGCAAAATAACAGAGGAGGAACTGGCAGTAGCAAAGGCGTCTTTTAACGGCTCATTTGCAATAAGTATGGAAGACCCTGCAAGAGCGGCTACACTAGCTAGTAATATTTTAATAAATAATTTGCCTAAAGATTTTTATAGAACATTTTTACAAAAAATAAATGTAGTTACTATAAATGATATAAAAAGAGTGGCTAAATCTTTTTTTAATGAAAGCGA
>JAYUJS010000390.1:0-2722 GCA_043765095.1 Ferruginibacter sp. | reverse complement strand
TTTCATTTACAGGTATTGCAAAAATATTTTTTTTAGAAATAGGTACTTTATCAAGTAAAATATTTTTGGCGTTGAAAGCATTGTTATCACTACTATCTAATGCTACACATCTTTCATCACCCCAAAAAAAATATATTTTTTTCCAGTTTATTCTACTTGCATAATCATCCGTTGCTAGTATTGCAAACATAGCAGCAGGAGTACTCCCACCAGATAATGCAACCGTAAATTTTCCTTTTTCTTCAATAATTTCATTAGATAATTGTACAAAATAATCAGCAGCAGCTGCTGCTAATAATTGTGGAGTATCAAAATTGGTAACTGTATTCATATAGAAATCTTAAAAAAATTTAACAACGCTTTAAATTTAAAAAACCTTCAACTTTGAACTTTGCCCTCCAACGCTTCAAACAACATTCAACCCTTCAAACTTTTTTATCAAAAGCCAACATTAACCAATTATCACCTTCCTTAGCTACAATTGCCTCCGCAGTTTCAGGTCCATTACAACCTGCGCTGTAGTTAGGAAAATTTATTGATGGATGGTCATTCCACATTGTAAGAACCGGCATTACTACATCCCATGCTGCTTCTACTTGGTCAGCACGCATAAATAATGTGGCGTCGCCTTCTATTACATCTAGCAGCAAAGTTTCGTAGCCTTCGGGTATGCCGGCGGAATAAGTATCGTTGTAATTAAACATCATATCCACAGGGTTCAATTGCATTTGTAAACCAGGTTTTTTTGCTTGAAAACGAATTCGAATACCCATATCAGGCTGTAGGTTTATTATAATTTTGTTCGCTTGCCAGTTTTCAATTGCCTCATCTGGAAAAGACTGGTGCGGCACTGGTTTAAACTGAATAGTAATAACTGACATTGTTTGTTGCATACGCTTACCACTACGAATGTAAAATGGCACATTACTCCAACGCCAGTTGTCTACAAATAATTTTAGTGCTGCAAATGTTTCCGTATTTGAATTTGGGGGTACATCTTTTTCTTCTCTATATCCTTTAACTTGTGTACCTTCTTGCCATCCAGCCCCATACTGCCCTCGGCTTGCAAACTCGTGCACATCTTCTTTTTTTATTTTCCTAATAGCGTGTAATACATCGGCTTTTTTATTTCTTATTTCATCTGCATTAAAAGATACAGGTGGTTCCATAGCTACTAAACACAGTAACTGCATTACATGGTTTTGCACCATATCTCTCAGTGCACCGCTATGGTCATAATATCCACCTCTATCTTCCACCCCTATTTTTTCAGCTACAGATATTTGCACATGGTCAATATAATTTCTATTCCATGTTGGTTCAAACAATGCATTAGCAAAACGAAATGCTAAAATATTTTGAACCGTTTCTTTGCCTAAATAATGATCTATTCTGTACAATTGTTTTTCTTCAAATATGCTGAGCAGTTTTTTATTTAGTGCCTTTGCAGTTTCTAAATCAGTACCAAAAGGTTTTTCAATCACTAGTCTTGCATGCTCTCTATCAGTTGCTAAATTTGCTTCATTTAATAAATCTACTATGTTGCCAAAAAACAATGGATTTACTGCTAAGTAATAAATTTTATTTGCAATACCGTTAACTGCTTTATCAAAATTTTCTATATCCGTTTTTAACTCACTATAAAAATCCGGTATGGTAAAATCTGCTTTTTTGTATTGAATATATTTTGAAAAAACTTCCCATTTTTCTGGTATTGATTTTCCACTCCTGCTAAATTTATCTACCCCTTCTTGCAAACGATTAATAAAATCTTCTTGCGTGGTATCTTCAAGCCCTGTACAAATAATACTAAACTTTTCATTGAGCCAATTATCTAAAAATAAATTGTATAGTGCGGGCACGAGCTTACGCCATGTAAGGTCTCCCGAGCCACCAAAAATGGTAATGATGGTGGGGTTTGTTTTTAAAGTGGAATTCATAAGAAGAAAATGTGATAATTAGCCAATGTGATAGTTAGCCTAGGTGATAATTTTTTAAACTTAAAACGATATAACAATAAAACAATTCAACAACACAAAAATTTAATAATTGATGAATTTTACGAGCTTCCTAACTCCCCCATCAAAGGATTTAGGGGGCTGGCTTACCACTGCGTATGAAAAACTCCTTCCTTATCCAATCTCTCGTATGTATGTGCACCAAAAAAATCTCTTTGTGCTTGTATTAAGTTAGCAGGTAACCAAGCACTTTTGTAAGCATCAAAATAATTTAACGAAGCAGAAAAAGATGGTAATGGAATACCAATTTGTGCACCTAATTGTACAATTTTTCTTAAGGAAGCTTGAGATAATTTAATTTTTTCGATAAACATATTACTATTTAAAATATTTTTTAAAGTTGGTTCTTGCTCATAAGCCTGCATAATATCTTCGAGCATGGCTGCCCGTATAATACAACCACCACGCCATATTGTAGCCACCGTTTTCAAATCTGTATTGTATTTATAATTATCAGATGATGTTTTTAACATTGATAAACCTTGTGCATAAGTAAGCATAAATGCCGAATACAAAGCATCTTCCACCATTTTTATAAAGTCTAGCTTATCATCTGTTGTAATACTTATTTCAATATCACTAAAAATATTTGAAGCTACTAATCTATCATTTCTCATAGATGATAAAATTCTTGCAGTTACAGATGCATCTATTGAAGGAATAGGGGAGCCTGTTGCCATTGCATCTTGGCTCATCCAAGCACC
>JAYUJS010000389.1:0-7302 GCA_043765095.1 Ferruginibacter sp. | reverse complement strand
CATAGCTGTATGGCTTTTTACAAAAAATATCACACGCATTCGCAAAAATATTTTTCTCGGTAAGCCAGAAGAATTTAAAGGTGATAGCAAACTGCGTTGGAGAAATGTAGTATTATTAGCATTAGGACAGCGAAAAATGTTTAGCAAACCATTTGTAGCCATAATGCATTTTATTATTTACGCAGGTTTCATCATCATTAATATAGAGGTATTAGAAATTATTTTAGATGGTTTATTTGGCACCCATCGTTTGTTTTTAGGGTTGCTTGGTGGCCTATATTCTTTTGCTATAAACTTTTTTGAAATATTGGCATTTGGTGTGTTAGCAGTATGCGTTATTTTTTTAGCAAGAAGAAATATTGCTAAGATAAAACGCTTTATGAGTAAGGATTTAAACGGATGGCCACGTAGCGATGCCAACTATATTTTAATTGCCGAAATTATTTTAATGAGTCTTTTCTTAATTATGAATGCAACTGATAGAGCATTACAATTACAAGGCAGCGAGCATTATCATCAAACAGGCGATTTTGTTATTTCAAGTTTTTTAGCTCCATTGTTTGAAAACTTTTCTACAACAACTTTAATATTTATAGAGCGTAGTTGTTGGTGGCTGCACATAGCAGGTATTTTCGTTTTCTTAAATTATTTACCATATAGCAAGCACTTGCATGTAATACTGGCTTTTCCTAATTCATACTACGGTAGGCTATTACCACAAGGCGAAATGGAAAATATGGTAAGCGTGCAAAATGAAGTAAAGTATATGATGCAACCAGAGCTTGCCCCAACTGGAGAGCAAGCCCCAGTAAAATTTGGAGCAAAAGATGTTTTTGATTTAAAATGGACAAGCCTAATGAGTGCTTATGCATGTACGGAATGCGGGCGCTGTTCGGCAGCTTGCCCTGCAAATATTACAGGTAAGTTATTGAGCCCACGAAAAATAATGATGGATACCCGTGACCGATTGCAAGAAGTAGGGAAAAATATTGAAAAAAATGGCAAGTTTGTAGATGATGGTAAAACGTTGGTAAATGATTTTATAACCGTAGAAGAATTGCGTGCATGTACTACTTGCAATGCCTGTGTGGAAGAATGTCCTGTAAGTATTAATCCTTTAGAAATTATTACTGAACTACGCCGCAGCCTAATTATGGAAGATAGCAATGCCCCACAAGATTGGAATGGAATGTTTACCAATATTGAAACCAATTTTGCCCCATGGAAAATGAGTCCAGATGATAGAGATAAGTGGGCGGCAGAAATGGAAGCATAATTTTTTTAAGTGCAGATAAAAGTAGTTGAATTTTCATCCCCTTTTTTGTTTATGAAGCAATAGCCTTGATGTAGCTGCAGTGGCGTCGCACATTGCAGCTACAGCTATATATTTAGCTTTTATTATACAATATATTATGCAGTAGTTTAATTATTAAATTATTCATTTACATAAAAATAATTTATACATTTTTTATATCAAATGCACAATATTCCTAGTTTCTTCTACCTTTTGGAGAGGCAGAAGAGACTTCTTTTTTTTAAGTATCTTCCACAAAGTTATTAACGCCGTCACCGCAAATATCCCCCCAATAACCCAATTTAAATATTGCTGAGAATTTTCTATTCGGCTAACCAACCATTTTCCTCCAAAAATAAAAATACAATTACCTGATAATGTACCAAGCCCTATGCCAACTATATAAAAATTGTATTGTTTATTTAAAGGTTCTAATATTTTTTTAGAAAATAATACTGTACTCCAACCAAACCAAAAAGGTATTTGCACAGGGTTTATAGCGCACATAAAAATACCCAGTAAAAATCGATTCATACTATATTTTGCCAATGGGTTATTGCTAGCAGCACCTTGCCCCGATGGTGTTTGAATAGCTGCATAAAAACTAGCTATAGCAAGCAATACAACGATTCCAAAAGTTATCCATTGCATGATGTCCATTAATTTTTTCTGCTTATTTATCCAATTTATACCAACGAGAGATATACGCACATAAATCATTTCAACCAATAAAGAACCTAATGAAAATAACAATGCTTTTTGTATAGTTTCGTAAATGCCAATTTGCATGGCCATTACGTTTAGCGTACCAAGAGGCAATGAGCCAATAAAGCTAATCATTAATCCCCACCCTAAAATTCGAATTAGCTTAATCATTAAATTAATTGAAGAATTGTAAAATTATCAGTAAAAAACTTTTGTGCTGTAGAAAGCGTAAATTACATCAAATATTTTTAATGTTACAGGCCTCTACAGTTCAATTACTTCGATTAAAGTTTTCTTTTTTCTTAATGCCTGTATTTTGGTTTGCACTTAGCCAAGTAGAAAATATACATTTTACTCATACTATTTTAATATTTATAGTGTTGCATCTGCTTGTTTACCCAGCTAGCAATGGCTACAACAGCTATATGGATAGAGATACAGAAAGTGTAGGGGGCTTAAAAAATCCTATGCAGCCTACAAAAGAATTATTTTATGTTACAATTGTTATGGATGTTTTAGCCTTATTAATAAGCACATTTATAAGTTCGTATTCTTTTTTTTGTGTTGTAGGTTTTATTGCAGCATCTAGGTCATATAGTTACAGAGGCATAAGGCTAAAGCAATATCCAATAATTGGTTTTATTGTTACAAGTATCTTTCAAGGTGGTATGGTATATTTTTTAGTAAACCATGGAAGTAATGTAAGTAAAACGCTTAATGTGCCTTTGCTTCCTATAATTGCAAGTTCATTTTTAATAGGAAGTTTTTATCCACTTACACAAATATACCAGCATGAGCAAGATAAAGCTGATGGCGTAAAAACGCTGAGTATGCTGCTTGGTTATAATGGCACATTTATTTTTACAGGGTTATGGTTTTTTATAGCTATGAATTTAATGGCTATTTATTTTTTCTTAAATTTAGAACAACTATTATTTTTTACGATTGCCTTATTTACTTTACCTACATTAATTTTTTTTTTTTGGTGGATGATGAAAGTGAGGAAAGATATTACAGAAGCAAATTTTGAAAATACGATGCGCATGAATATCATTGCATCTATTTGTACCAATGCAGCATTTATTGCTGTATTAATAATTGAAAAGTATTGAGCAAAATTATTTCTATAGCTACATGTGTACCTACATATAAACATTCGCAAACTACTTTATTTGATTTTGCTAATAAGGTATATTGTAAAAATAACGACGACACAAGAAAATTAAAATTCCTATATAATCATAGTGGTATTGAGTACCGTTATTCAATTATTCCAGATTTTGATTTTAGTAAAAACGAACGAGTTTTTTTTAGTGATGCAGATGATTTGCAACCTGTACCAAGCATTAGCAAAAGAATGGAGTTTTATAATAATTATGCAGTAACACTTTCAGCTGAAACAGTTAGAAAATGTATAAAAGATAAAATAGATTTACAAGAAATTACACATCTTGTAACTGTAAGTTGTACAGGCATGAGTGCACCAGGGCTTGACTTACAGCTAATGGAGCTATTGCAATTGCCAAATACTATTGTGCGTACCTCTGTAAACTTTATGGGCTGCTATGCTGCCATTCATGCTATGAAAATAGCAGATGCATTTTGCAACAACGATAAAAATGCAAAAGTAGTAATTGTTTGTACGGAGTTTTGTACGATTCATTTTCAAACAGAGCCCACTGTTGATAATCTTACTTCTTCTTTATTATTTGCAGATGGTTGCGCAGCTATTTTAATGCAAGACAATGATTCAGGTAAAGGATTACTTCTAGAAAACTTTTACAGCGATGTAAGTTTTAAAGGTAAAAAAGATATGGCTTGGGAGCTATCTACTACAGGTTTTTTAATGACACTTACAGGCTTTATACCCGAACTTATAAAAGCCGATTTTGAAAAATTAGTAGCTGCTGCTTTACAAAAAACAAACAGAACGAAAGTAGCTATTACCAATTGGTGCATTCACCCAGGGGGTAAAAAAATTGTAGATACCATTGCCGATACTTTACAAATAGAAAGAACAGCATTTAAACATTCTTATGATGTACTGAACAACTTTGGAAATATGAGCTCTCCAACTATTTTATTTGTGCTACAAAAAATAATGAATGAAATAGAAAATAATAATGAACACAAAGAAGTAATATTTGGTGCTGCATTTGGCCCAGGTTTAACTATGGAAACATTCACTGCTACTTATGCCTAATTTAAAATTTAGAAGCACTACAAAAGAATTATTGGATGCAGATAATATATCTTTTGAAGATATAAAATGCAACATGAAGGAATTAAATACAATAAACACTTTGCTTGGGGGGCATGCTATTACTATTAAGGGAATAAATAATTTTAAAAGCAAAAAAGAAGCATTGAATGTATGTGAAATTGGGTGTGGTGGTGGCGACAATATAAATGCTATTTGGAAAGCTAATAATACTCATTTTAACTTTACAGGAGTAGATTTAAAAAAAGAATGTGTAGACTTTGCAAAACAACAATATTTTAATTTGAATGCTAATTGGATTACTTGTGATTATAGTAAAGTTATATTTGAAAAAAAACCAGATGTTATATTTTCTTCCTTATTCTGCCATCATTTTACAGAAGTACAATTAATATTTATGCTAAAATGGATGAAAGAAAATAGTAAAAAAGGGTTTTTTATAAACGACTTACAAAGGAACAGTATTGCATATTTTTTAATAAAATGGCTAACAAATCTTTTTTCAAAATCATATCTTGTAATAAACGATGCGCCGCTTTCTGTGGCAAGAGGTTTTCATAAAAAAGAATGGAATACTATTTTTGAAAAAGCAGGTATTAAAAATTATAGCATAGAATGGAAATGGGCTTTTAGATATTTAATTGTTTGCAAGAATGCTTAGTAAAGTATACGATACAGCAATAATAGGCGGTGGCTTAGCAGGCCTCACACTCTCCATATCCCTTGCCAAGCAAGGGTATTCGGTTCTATTAATAGAAAAAGAAACCTATCCTTTTCATAAAGTTTGTGGCGAATATATAAGCCTTGAAAGTTGGGATTTTTTAGAAAAAAAAATAGGTGTTCCTTTGTCTGAAATGAATTTACCTATCATAAAAAAACTATGGGTTACATCACCAAATGGAAACTCATTGTACAACGATTTAGATTTAGGTGGTTTTGGTATTAGCCGTTATACATTGGATAATACTTTAAAAAATATTGCAGAAAAACAAGGAGTAACCGTTTTGCAAAATTGCAAAGCAGAAGATATACAATTTAAAGAAAATATTTTTACTATAAAAACCACTCAGCAAATTTACCACAGTAAAGTATGTTGTGGCTCATGGGGTAAGCGTAGTAATTTTGATGTAAAATGGAAACGATTATTTACAACAAAAACAAGCGACAGACTAAATAATTTTGTTGGAATAAAATACCATGTAAAAACAAATTTCCCTATTGATATGATAGCACTACACAATTTTAAAGATGGGTATTGTGGTATATCAAAAATTGAAGATAATAAATATTGTGTTTGTTATCTTACCAAAGCAAGCAATATAAAAAATGCAGGTAGTATTGAAAAAGCAGAAGAATTAATTTTATCAGAAAACCCACACTTAAAAAAACTTTTTGCAAATATGGATCGGCTATACGAAGCTCCAATTTCTATATCTCAAATATCGTTTAGTAAAAAAAATGCAGTAGAAAATAACGTACTCATGCTAGGCGATGCAGCAGGTATGATTACTCCTTTGTGTGGCAATGGTATGAGTATGGCTATTCATAGCTCAAAGCTTGCATCCGTAAGTATCTCAGCATTTTTGCAAAATAAAATAACTAGACAACAACTAGAAAAAATTTATGTAAAAGAATGGAAAACTAATTTTGGTACAAGGGTAAAAACGGGTAAGTTTATTCAATATTTATTTGGGCGAAAATTAATTACGAATGTGTTTTTAATAATTATGAATAAAAGCAAGTTTTTAACAAGAAAAGTAATGAAACTTACACATGGAAAATCTTTTTAAAACATTTAAAAAATCTGAGAAAAACCAAAAAATATTAGGCAGTAAAAAATTGGTATTAAAAAATATTTAGTGAATTAACCAATCTTCACATCAAGTATTCTCATTTCTGCAAATATTTTTCTAGTGTTTTTCATAAGTTTATATCCTCTCCAAAAGCCCCACGGCTTTATGCCTTGCTCTTTATTATACTTACTTATTTGGTATAAATATTTCCAATGTTTTAAAATTTCTTTGTGTGCGCCACGCAATGTGTAGCCAGTATCATAAAAATGATTTGGCTCTGCACCGCAGCCATTGTATTCTAAAATTAAATAATTTTTTCCCTCTTTTAAATCTTCCACAGAGTTACACATTATATCGTACCTGCCATAAAAAAAATCATTAATTTCAATACTCAATGTATCAAAAATGGAAACCAATTTGTCATCAATTTCATTTTTTAAATCTATAAAAAGTGCTCCCCTATTATGGTTGGCAGCATAGCTTAGTACATACTTTTCTCCAACGGCTACAATATTTTTTAAATTTGCTGCATGTTTTACCAACATATCAGTAGCAAATTTATCAGCCTTTGGGTGTGCTAAAATTAACTCCTCCAAAGTTGTTTTTCCATCCCCAATAACATTTAGTGGTATTTTATGCAAAAACCCGGTTACTGTACCTTTTTGTTCTTTTGGGTGGCGAATATGAAACACACTTACTTCCATTTTATACAAAATCATATTTTGTATAATGTATTCAAATTTCATTAATGAGTGATAATGCAACAATTCTTTTTCAGTATCTATTTTTCTAAATAAAATACCTTGCCCACCTACTTCAGGCTTTACCACAAATGGATAAATTATACCTGCTTGCTTCACCGCATCTATCAATTCAGCATCAGTATTTGTAGGTAAAATATTTATAGTAGTGGGGTATAAATGCTTTGGTAGCAAATCATACATTTCACGCTTAGGCTCACCCTCCATACCTCCAAATGTAAGCTTAGGATTGCTTGGGGTAAAAAACCAAACTGCGCCTGAACGCAGCATGTACCAACCCCACCACAAATAAATTGGTGCATATATTAGAGCAAATGGCCACGCTTCCCAATTTTTTATTTTCTCAAACAATTTCTTCAACACTAAAATTTATTTGTAAAAATAATTGCAATACTTCAAACTTGAGTCATAAATTTGTGCATCAAAGAATTTTGTAAGTAATAGTTTAGGGTTAGAGGGGGACAAAAAACATGGTAGCTCGCTGCCATACGTATCCCACAAAAGGCTCATTCGAAAATAAATAAATGT
>JAYUJS010000388.1:0-2730 GCA_043765095.1 Ferruginibacter sp. | reverse complement strand
GTATTTGCACTATCACCGCATTCATACCATTGCGCTTGTGCATATCTAGCAAGTTTATAAAACTTGCCTTCTGCGTGGCCACATCTACCACACCCTTTGCGGGCCAGTCTGTATTATCTACCGAGGCTATCCATACGCCCCTAAATTCTTTTTTTTGTGCCTGCGCAAAATTGAGTATACAAAGCATTATTGCAGTGAGAATATATTTCATTTAATAGTTTTAATTTTTGGTAAAGAAACGAAGAAATTTTTTAAGTGCCTGCTGCTGTATTTACTCTTTTTTCTCCATTTCCTTAAGCGCCTCTTAGCCCATTTTTCTTTTTCCCACTTACCACTCACCTCTTCCTACCCTTCCATTATCTTATTCTGATGACTTATACTTTCCATGTGTACCGCATCATAATATTTTGACATAAACTCTTTGCTTAAATTAAGTATTTCTCCTTTTTTATACGCTTTTTCTAAAATTTCGTTCCAGCGATTGGTTTGTAAAATGGTAATATTATTTTCTTTTTTGTAAGTGCCAATTTGCTCTGCTACTTTCATGCGCTGACTAATAATTTGCATGAGCTCATCATCTAAATGATTTATTTGCTGACGTAATTTTTCCAATGCTGCATGATACTCTACAGAATTTACATCTTCTTTTCTCCACTCAATAGCATCTAACAATTCAGCCAAACGCTCGGGTGTAATTTGTTGCTTTGCATCACTCCAAGCTTCATCAGGAGTTATGTGGCTTTCAATCATCAATCCATCATAATCTAAGTTGATAGCTTGCTGTGAAACGGCCTGCAAAATATCTCTGCGCCCACTAATATGCGATGGGTCACATATCAACAACATATCTGGATTGCGCCTTTTCATTTCAATAGCCAAGTGCCACATCGGTGCATTTCTATATTCTGTATTTCCGTAAGAACTAAAGCCACGGTGTATCATACCCACTTGTTTTACGCCAGCTTTTTGTATGCGTTCTATACCGCCCATCCACAATTCTAAATCTGGGTTTATAGGGTTTTTTACCAACACAGGAATGTCAACACCTCTTAATGCATCCGCAATTTCTTGCACACTAAATGGATTCACTGTTGTACGTGCGCCTACCCACAAAACATCTACATCAAAACTAAGCGCATCTTCTACTTGCTTTGCTGTAGCCACTTCTACTGTTGTTGGTAAGCCAGTTAATTTTTTTGCTTGCGCTAGCCATGGTAAGCCTTTTACACCAATACCTTCAAACATGCCAGGGCGTGTTCGAGGCTTCCAAATGCCAGCACGCAGCATATCTACTTTTCCTGTAGCGGCTAAACTTAGCGCCGTTGCTATCATCTGTTCTTCCGTTTCTGCACTGCATGGCCCAGAAATAATTAATGGTCTTTTTGCCCAAAGGGCTTGTACTTTTTCTTTCATGCTGTTATCTTTAAAAGTTATTTGTTAATATTTATAGATTTTGCAATAATAAAACTTCCTTTTGCAAACTGCCTACCGCTTCTTTCACTTTGTCTACTGCTACTTGATAATCCTTCTTATTTTATTCGCATCTTCTATCAACTCCAACAGGTATTTATAATTTTCTTTTTCTAAACAGCTTTTAAATTTTTTCAATTGCATAATATGCTCATTCAACACATCCAATACATTTTCTTTATTCTGTTTAAAAATAGGCACCCACATGGCAGCATTACTTTTTGCTAACCGTACCGTACTTTCAAAACCACCACTTGCTAGTTCAAAAATGGCATCGTCTTGTTTTTCTTTTTCCAATACAGTATTTGCCAATGCAAAACTTGTAATGTGAGATATATGGCTAATGTATGCAGCATGTAAATCGTGTGCCTTTGCATCCATATACACAAGGTGCATCCCAATTTTTTTGTAAATATTTTCTATGGTTTCTACAGCATCAGGTGCAGCGTTTTCTTTATTACAAATTACACAAGCTTTTCCTTCAAATGCGCCATGCACTGCTGCTTCGGGCCCACTATGCTCTGTACCCCACATGGGGTGAGTGCCTACAAAACGATTTCGTGATGGAAGATTTTTAACTACTTCACTCAGCGCAAATTTTGTAGAACCAGCATCTGCCACAATTTGTTTTTCATTTATGAGCGGCATTATTTTTTCCATTACAGTTATTGTTGCATCTACAGGAATAGCTATATAAATTAAATCGCTTTTTTTTACTGCTTCTTCTAATGATAATGTTTCGTCTATCAAACCAAGCTCTAGTGCTTTTATCAAATTTGCCTCATTAAAGTCTACCCCAATAATATGCTTAGCAAGTTTTTTTTCTTTTAATGCTAATGCAAATGAACCACCAATAAGTCCAACTCCAACTATCGTTACTTTTTCTATCATATTATTTTTTGGTTAAGAGGTACTAAGAGAAAAAAAGAAGAAAAGAGTTTTGTCTTTAATTTTCCTACTTCATTTACTTTTTCTATCATATTATTTTTTTGGCTAAGAGTTGCTAGGAGTAAAGAGTTATTTCACTTATCCTTAAACTTTTTTTCCTGTTTTCAAACTCTTAACTTATTTCCTCTTTTTTTGCTTTCCCCTTTCAACCACCTAGCTTTTCCTCTTTTTCTCCTTTCCTCCTTTGAACTCTTTGCTTTGTTTCCCTTTTATTTCTTTATTCTTTCAACCACTTAGCTTTTTCCTTCTTTTCTCGTTTACTCAGTTGAACTCTTAGCCTTTATTCTTTTAATCGCCTCTTCAAATTTTTCT
>JAYUJS010000387.1:0-2735 GCA_043765095.1 Ferruginibacter sp. | reverse complement strand
ATTGCATTGAAACCTAGTAACGGATGTGTTGGCACTTAAATCGAGTGTTGTAATATTATTCAAGTGGCAATATATCCATAACAAGTTTGGGTTTGCAGATGTATTTAAGAAGCTAATTTGGTTATTTTGACATTCCAAGTATAGGAATGTATTAGCTGTGGGAAGCGTTAGCCCGGTTAGCTGATTGTTTGCGCAGTTAAGAGCAATGAGGCCTGTGTATGAGGATAGGTTTAAAGTTCCCGTTAAGGCATTATTGCCCACACCGATAGTTGTTAATGTAGCACTGCCAGTAAGCACCAAATTGTTGATGTTGTTATCACTACAATTTAAAGTTCGCAGGTTGCTGTTTGCAGAAACATTAATACTCGTTAAAGCATTATTAGTACAATTCAATTCTTCCAGCAAAGTGAACGCTTCTATACCAGTAAGGCTGGCGATGCCTGAACTGTTTACTGAAATAGCGCCGTTATAAGCTGCCGCTTCTGTACATTGTATTTCTCCATCAGAATTTGTATTTATGGAAGCATTTGCCAACAAAGCTGTTTTAAAATTTGCATCGGGTATGTTTACAATACATGCTTGTTCGCCCACCTGAAAATCGCTGAAACTATTAAATCCATTTATAGTAATGCCGGTTGCAAAATTGCTGGTAACATTTGGATAAGTCCATACGCCAGCATCAAATTTGCCCACTTTAAAAACTGCAGTATTTAATCCTGCATCTACATCTGCTGCTATCCAGCTTAACGAAGCTTGAACGTTTGTAAATGTTAGCCCACTATTTGTAAAACTCCAAAACCGGTTTACACTTTTGGTGGGTAGAATTGTAGATGTACCAATATTGGGATGGTCAGTATTGGTAGAATTTATATTTATCCCACCAACTCCACTTGTATTAAATAAAGTAAGTGTTACGGGTTTGTAGCCTGTTGCATCGCCTATACGATAAGTTTTTGTAGATGTACCTGCTGCATAATTTAATTGCAGATTGCCAATTACATAATAATCGGGCACTGCATTATTTTGTATAGTAGCTGTAGTTGCCAGTACAAGATTACCAGTAGAAATTACGTTGCCAAAATTAAAATTTAATAAGTTAGTAATCGTTTGGTTGCCCGAAATAATACAGCCATTATTATTTGAAGTAGTTAATGTGTTAATTGTCCCTACTCCGCTAATGGTAGTGTTTGTAACATCTGGTCTTGGGTTTAAAGTTGTATTTATTATACCATTGTTTATTAAGGTTAAGCCCCTGTATTGCAGGCTAGATGTTGGGCCTTCAATTAATGCACCAGTATTTACCGTTAACAAACAATCGTTACCCCAAGCAGAAGCGCCAAAGCCATTCAATTCTAAATCAGTACCAATACCATTATTAATCGTTAGAATTATACCTCCGGTAATGGGAGATATCTGACCACCGTTTTCTACAATAGTTTGATCTATTGTTACGCTTGCAGTTATACGAACACTTGTGGGGCTTCTTACGGTGATTACGCCGTCATTAAAATCTGGCGATGCAGTTGCCGCAACCCAAGCAGTGCCATCATACATTTCCCATGTGGCTGCATCATTCCAAGCTACAAAAGTGCCTATAAGGATACTTCTATAATCACCTACAGTTTGCGCAGCAGTTTTTTGAGATGTAAAACTTAAAAGACTTAGTAAAAAACCTATTGTAAAATATTTAATGCTGCTATATTTTTTAACAAAAAATAAAAGAGTGCCCTTTTTTGAAATGCTTTGGAGCTTGGTAAAATGATACATGGTAGTATGTTTTAAAAATTATTAACCAAAAACTTATTTTCGTTCACTAACCGAGGGTCGGTAAAGTTTTCACAATGGGGGGCATTATTTTGCTATCGAAGGGGTACTAGAAACAGATTGGTTTTCAAAAAGTATTGAAAAGTTTTATTGGTTTTTTTGGTAAAAACATTTGTGGCAGCTACAGAGCTCACCCCCGTAAACTATAGCTGCTCACAAATATTAATGCAAATATCTACTCATATTCAAATTTTATTGTATAAATATTCGCCATTAATTCGTACATTTTCATCAAATTTTAGTACAAACCGTGCACGGTTAGGATAAATTCGTCATTTTACAAAAATTTATAATGTAAATGTGTTATTTATGAAAAAATTTTACGCACTTTGTATTTTCCTTCCTTCCCTTTGAAGATAATCTAAACAATAGTTTTGTCTTATATGGTTGCACCTCCTTTTGCAATCGAAGAGATTTATTTACATATAACATCAAAAGAAACTAAATTTTATTGTGCAATGATGAAGCCCTTAGCAACCATTAAAACTTTTGTATGCTTTGTATTTACATGCATATATATGAACGTAAACGCACAAGCCCCAATAGGGTACGAGATTATTAATAGCGAACAGGGTTTATCGCAGGGTATGGTGTACGATATATTACAAGACAAAGAAGGCTTTATTTGGGTAGGCACTAAAGATGGACTGAATAGATATGATGGTTATAATTTTAAAGTATTTACAAACGACCCGTATAATAACAAAACATTAAGTAGTAACAGCATCAACAAACTTTTTGAAGATAGCAAGGGCCGAATATGGGTGGGCACAGAAAATGAAGGCCTAAATATTTATGATAAAAAGAGTGGAGATTTTTTTAGAATAAAATATAGTAGTACCAATGTAAATAGTATTTCAAGTAACATAATAAAACTGATAGAAGAAATACCAGATGGTAGAATAATGGTT